>CALPPK020000012.1 GCA_943325435.2 Bifidobacterium breve | reverse complement strand
AGCAACTAGGTTGCGGATATGCCTGCACGGTTCACTTATTCACGTTGGGACGGCACCCAGACGGGATTCAGCCTCGATGCAGAGGGAATTCTCGACGAGTTAACCGATGATTTGCTCTATCACGGAGATTTGAACGCAGCATTGCGTCGTTTGATGCGTGACGGAATGACTGACCCTGATGGCAATCAAATTGAGGGTTTGCGCGACATGATGCAGCGCATTCGTGATCGCAAGAAGGAACTTGAAGAGAGCGGCGACCTTGGTGGCGTGTATTCAGAAATTGCTGACGCTCTGAAAGACATCATCGATGAAGAACGTCATGCGGTTGAGAACTCTGTTCGCGAGGCAGAAGCATCAGGCGATGAACGGCGCGCAGATACTGCACGCGATGCGGCAATGGAACGCAATTTTCGTCTTGACATGATGCCAAACGACCTTGCGGGCATGGTGCGCGAGATGCAGAGTTATGACTTCGAATCAAGCGAAGCACAACAACGTTTTGAAGAACTGATGGACAAACTGCGCCAAGAAATGATGCAGCAGTTCGTTGATCAAATGTCTGAAGGAATGCAAAACATGTCACCAGAAGACATGGCGCGCATGAAAGACATGATGGCTGCATTAAACGGCATGATCGAAGCTCGCGAACAAGGCGAAGACCCGCAGTTTGAAAAGTTCATGGAACAGTTCGGAGACTTCTTTCCAGAGAATCCAGAATCTCTTGACGAACTTCTTGAGAACATGGCAAAGCGTATGCAAGCAATGCAGGCACTTATGGATTCGCTCACGCCAGAACAACGCTCACAAATGCAACAACTGTCAGAACAACTCATGGAAGACATGGACCTCAATTGGCAGGTGCAACAGCTCAGCGAGAAATTACAGAGCATGTTTCCGCAACCAGGCCAGGGCGAAGGTCAGGGCTACAACTTCCGTGGTGAGCCCTCGATGAACATGCAGCAGGCCATGGACGCCATGCAGGAAATGGGTGAACTGAACGAAATGGAAGGCATGCTGCGCCAGGCAACCAATCCGGCTCAATTGGCAGAAGTCGACATTGACAAGGTTCGCCAAATGCTCGGAGAAGAAGCCGCTAACTCCATGGAGCGGCTCGCCGAAATGACGAAGATGCTTGAAGATGCGGGGCTCATCAATCTTAAAGAAGGAAAGATGGAGCTCACTCCACGCGGCCTTCGTGCCATTGGCAACAATGCACTTCGTCAGTTGTTCAACAACCTGTCGAAAGACAAATTCGGACAACACCGCATTGCGCGCGACGGCAGTGGCCATGAGCGAACATACGACTCGAAGCCATACGAATTTGGTGACCCATTCCGTCTTGATCTTCAGCGCACAATTCGCAATGCCATTTCACGCAATGGCAGTGGCACACCGGTGAAATTATCTCCGGAAGATTTTGAAATTGAGCGCACCGAACACAACACACGTTCTTCCACTGTGCTCATGATCGACTTGTCAATGTCTATGCCGATGCGTGGCAACTTTGTGCCAGCCAAGAAAGTGGCGATGGCCCTGCATTCATTGATTAGTTCGCAATTCCCGCGTGACTATTTGGGTCTGGTTGGATTTAGCGAAACAGCGCACATCATGACCCACGAGCAGTTGCCCGAAGTCAGTTGGGACTTGGCATACGGCACCAACATGCAGCATGGTCTACGCCTTGCTCGCCAGTTACTTGCTCGCCAAACCGGCACCAAGCAAATCATCATGATCACTGACGGTGAGCCAACGGCTCACATCACTCAATCGGGCGACGTGTATTTCAACTATCCGCCCGTGCGCGAGACCGTGGAAGCCACATTGCGCGAAGCAATGCGGTGCACCAAGGACAACATCACCATCAACACATTTGTGCTTGATGCAACAGGCCCATTGCGCCACTTCATTGAGCAAATGGCACAGGTGAATCATGGTCGTGCCTTCTTCACAACCCCAGAAACATTGGGTGATTACGTGTTGGTGGACTTCCTCGAAAATCGTCGTAGAACCAGCCGCGCTCGTTAGCTATTTCAGGTACCCAGTGGACCTGAAAATGGAGAGACGCTGACTGTTCATATACGATTTCCCATATCCCATTTGCTTTTTCTGTAAATGTTTGCCACAATTACAGCGCTGTAATTACAAGCCACATTCCAAGATCCCTTGGGACTCGGATATGGCTGTAGCTGGGAGGCAAAAGCATGCACGGAGATTCTGATTCATTAAGCCAAGAACGTGGCTGGCAAGACCAGGCCAACTGCCTCGGCGTCGACCCTGACTTGTTTTTTCCAGAGCGTGGTGCGAGCACCCGTGAAGCAAAAGAAGTGTGCAAAGGCTGCGTAGTTCGCGGAGATTGCCTCGAGTACGCACTTGCTAACGGCGAAAAATTCGGAATCTGGGGCGGATTGTCAGAGCGCGAGCGTCGTCGCTTGCGTCGTCAACGCGCACAAGATGGCCGTCGCGTCACGATCAACGGTTAGTTACACGCCACTCAATAGTTCGTTCCACGGACAGATCAAGGTCCTCCCACCGGGTACGTGGAATAGTTGCAAGAACAGAAGCGGGAAGTAACCCGACTAACTCTGCATGGTGCACTTTTACGTGTTGCGACACTGCTTCGTACACGTCGTTTGGCCCTGAAATCATTGGCTGAATTAGGTTGACGCTCACTTGTGTGAACGCCCCTACTTGTAGGCCTAATGTGCGAATACTTGCTGTACGAACAACTGATGCAATTCGACGCGTTGTTTCAAGATCAACATTTTCCAACCACAGGTTGTACGCAACTAACGGTTCGCGCACACCGACACACATTGCGCCAGCAGTCGCGTGGGGAACTTTCGAACCAACTTCAGGGAAAAGTGAAGTCCATGCATTTTTGCGAATGTCAGGAAGTGTGCGTTCAGTTCCATAAAGAAAACTTGGCACGTGCAATTCTTCTGCTGCCCATGCTGCAAATTCATCACGTGCTTTTTGTGCATCGTGCATGGTGGAATCCACAAGAGGCACAAACGGAACAACGTCAACAACGCCAATGCGTGGATGTACGCCGGAATGATCGCCAAGACTTAATGTCGCAACTGCAGCACGAGCGAGTGCGCGAGGGGCCTCAACACCAACCAGGGTGAACACACTGCGGTTGTGATCTGGGTCTGAATGGATATCAAGAAGGTCGCCCGCACATGATTGAGCGAGGGAATCGATGATGGCGTGGTTACGCCCCTCGCTGATGTTGATGACGCATTCGAGCACCCCTCGTGCATACCAAAGAAGCGCCCCTTCCTGCTACCGTCAGGAACATGATTTCGTTTCTTGAAGGCCCAGAGCTCATTATCGTTCTAGTTGTCGTGCTGGTGCTGTTCGGCGGTGCACAACTGCCAAAACTTGCCAAGAACCTTGGTTCGGCTCAAAAAGAGTTCAAGAAGGCAATGGACGAGGGCAAGTCTGACGACTCTTCGTCTGACTCAAAGTAAGTAGGTCAGACCGCGATACCGCGGCGCCTCTTCAAAATTCTGCGACGCTCGCGCTCGCTGCAACCGCCCCACACGCCATGATCAATGCGTTCAGTAAGGGCATATTCAAGACACGTATTGCTCACTGGGCACCCCTTGCAAATTGCACGGGCCCGATCAACGCCAACTCCGTCTGACGGAAAGAAGGTGGCGGGCGGGTAATTGCGGCAGTTGCCTTCGCCCATCCAGGATGTCGGTGAGTCGTCGAACGGAAGGTTCGTGACTGGTGCACTCGTAACTTGAAGTTGTACTTTCATGGCTGTCCTCGCTTCATCTGCATTAGATGCTCTTGGTCGGTGTCTTTATGACGCCGAGTCATGGCGGGAAGTTCCCGCAAAACCAGTCAAGCAGACGGGGGCGCCAGCGTGTCGGCATTTTTGGTAAAGGTTTGGTAAAGATGTCACTTATCCACAGGAGCGGCCGTAAAAAGGCCCGTAAAAACGCAAAAAACAGCCAGAAGTCGTCGTGCAAGTGCCCCGATAGGCTGTTTAGGTTCGCTATTGATTCATACTCGCAACGCACGCATTGCAGTCCGGAGACACCATGACAGATATCCAGATTCCTCAGGCTCCGAAAGCCCACGCCCGCATTGCCTTTCTCGGCGCGGTGTCTCCTCATTGGGAGGTCTACTCAGACTGGGGCGATCAGACAATCATCGATGAATTCCGTTCGCGCGTTCTTGCCCGTCTTGTATTGCTTCCTCGTGATGACCCACAATTCCGCCGCAACATGGCCCGCATTGTTCGCGATGCTGAGCGTGAACTCATTTCCATTGAATGGGATATGGGTGACCCTGACTACGAGTTCTGATTCGAAGTCGTGGGTAACACTCACACCACAGCACGGTAAACACACGGCGAACTCTATGAGTCACCGCCTACTAGTGCAGTGCTCCTGTCACTACCCTTATCTGTCATGAGTCGTCTCATTGGCAATCGTGAACTGAGTTGGCTTGATTTCAATGAGCGTGTGCTTTCGCTTGCGCGCGAAACCTCAGTGCCATTGCTTGAGCGCATCAAATTTTGCGCCATCTTTTGTTCAAACCTTGATGAGTTTTACCAGGTGCGAGTTGCTGCACTGAAGGGTCAAGTTGCCGCAGGTGTTCAAACAACATCTTCAGATGGACTGTCACCGACTCGACAGCTGAACGAGATTGCACATCGAGTTGATTACTTGGTGTCTGAACATGAAAACCTGCTTCTCAACGAACTATTTCCTTCGCTTGAAAAACATGGGGTAGTTGTTTGTCGGTGGGAAGACCTCACGCAAGACGAGCGCGAAAGTATGCAGAGGTTCTTTGAGCGTCAATTGTTTCCAGTGCTCACGCCACTAGCAGTTGACCCGTCGCACCCATTTCCGTACATCTCAAACATGGCAATCAGTCTTGGTGTCTTGGTGCGTGACGCAAGCACGGGTGAGCAACGTTTTGCCCGAGTGAAAATTCCTACGTTCCTCAAGAGATTTCACAAAATGTCCGAAGGTCGTTATGTGCTGATTGAAGATGTAATCGCAGCTTTTATCTCAGAGCTTTTTGTTGGAATGGATATCATCCATGTCAGTGCATTCAGAGTGACCCGCAACGCAGACCTCACGCTTGATGATGAAGATGCAGATGATTTGCTCGCCGCAGTTGAGATGGAATTACGCCGCCGACGTTTTGGTCGAGCTGTCCGTCTTGAAGTTGACCATCACATCAACCCTGATGTTCTTGACATGTTGTTGGAAGAACTTGATCTGGAGAGAACTGATGTTTCTTTTCATACCGCCCCGCTTGCTTTGTCTTCATTATGGGAACTACACGGATTAGATGAGCCAACACTGAAGGACACGCCGTGGCGTTCAGTAACAGCTGGTCGTTTGGCTGCCGCAGATGGCAATGATCAGTCAATGTTCAGTGTGTTACGTCAACGCGACCTTCTGGTGCATCACCCGTATGAGTCTTTTTCTTCATCAACTGAAGAGTTTCTTGAGCAAGCCGCTAATGATCCTCGTGTGCAAGGAATCAAGATCACTTTGTACCGCACATCAGGTGATTCGCCCATTGCGCGCAGTCTTATCAAGGCTGCTGAACTTGGAAAGCAAGTTGTAGCGCTTATTGAATTGACTGCCCGATTCGACGAAGCAGTCAATGTCACCTGGGCTAAGGAACTTGAACGTGCAGGTGTCCATGTGGTGTACGGCGTTGTCGGGTTAAAGACACATTGCAAGTGCGTTTTGGTTGTGCGACAAGAAGAATCCGGACTACGCCGATACGTGCATGTGGGTACTGGTAACTACAACTCAAAGACTGCCCGTACATACGAAGACATCGGGCTCTTTACATGCGATGAGAGCATTGGTGATGATGTTTCGCATCTGTTTAATTCGTTAACTGGCTTTGGTCGTGATCATGATTACAAGCGCCTCATCGTGGCCCCTCGTTATTTGCGCAACAAGATGATTGAACTCATTAAGAATGAAATCACCTTTGGTTCAGAAGGCCACATGGTCATCAAAATCAATGGTCTCGCTGATGCTGAAATGATTGAGCTGCTGTATCAAGCAAGTGAAGCCGGTGTCCGTATTGATCTCATTGTTCGTGGTGTTTGTTGCATGCGACCAAGTTCGGACCACGAGAAGAATGTTCGAATTAGGTCAGTTCTGGGTAGGTACCTTGAACATTCTCGGATGTATCACTTTGCACACGGTGGTCGAAACAGTGAGCCCGTGTATTACATCGGTTCAGCTGACTTGATGCCGCGCAATCTTGATAAGCGAGTTGAAGTTCTGATTCCAGTTGAGCACCCGAAACATCGTGCATGGATTGAAGAAGTCTTTTCCACTCTTCTTTCAGACGACGTTGTGGCATTCGAAATGAATCGCGAAGGTAATTGGCGTCGTGTCGGGCCTGTTGACTATGTGCCAATTAATGATGCTCAGTATCGAATCCATCAAAGGGACTCGGAATCGCAGTTGAAACTGGGCGTACCTGATGGCGCTGTTTCCCCGTAATTAGGGAGAACAAGTTCACTTTTCGTTCACAATATGACAGACTATTGTTCACGCGTTAGTTCCTACCGTGGTGACAGTCGTATAAGTCTTTTTCTTAGGAGGAATCATGGACGAACTTCGTAAAGGTTTTCACCAACAACTTGATGACGTCCGAACTGAATTAGTGCGTTTGGCCGCCTCGGTCATCGAGGCAATTCCTCGTGCAACAGCTGTGATTCTCAATGGTGATCTAGAAGGCGCTGATGCCTTGATTCAGTTTGACGATGAGATTGATTCTCTCTCGTTGGAACTAGAAGAACGTTGCTATCAGATCCTCGCGTTACAAGCTCCGGTAGCCGGAGACCTTCGCCAGGTTGTGTCTGTTGTAAAGATGATCGCAGAAATAGAACGCTCTGCCGATCTTGCGGTCAACATTTGTAAAGCTGCGCGCCGCATATATGGCCATGACCTTGACCCTCGTCTTCGCGGCTTGATTGCGCGTATGGGTGAGCAAGCTGAACAGTTGTGGGAATCAGCTCTTGAGTCTTTTGAAGAAAATGATGCAGCTAAAGCAGCAGCAATTGACGACATGGACTCGTATCTCGACAGTTTGCAGCGTGAGTTTGTTCAGGCAATTCTTGAGAGCCACTCAGAAAACTCGATTGACCTTCAAGTTGCAATTCAGCTAGCTGTAGTTGCCCGCTTCTACGAGCGCATTGGTGACCACGCGGTCAACATTGGTGAGCGCGTGCGCTACTTGGTAACAGGCTGGTTGCCTGAACATAAAGGTGCAGCACGATTCCGTCAAAAATCTGGTGACGATGACACCGACGGAATTCCTTTCATCACCAGTAAAGAGAGTTAATTCCGCTAGTTCGGCATTGATATGTGGTGGTTGATTGTCGGCATTGTTTGTGGAATAACTGCGGGTTTTTTCATTCGTGACCGCACTCGCAAACCTCAGATTTCGCAGGTACCTATTGTCACCGAACAAGAAGTGTTGCCAGATTCAGAAGCAGAAATCAAAGTGCTGCTCGATGCGCTTCCCATGGGTGTCGTTGTGCTTCTTCCAGATGGTCAAGAGCGCTTTCGTAACACCGTTGCAATGTCAATCGCAGGTGCTCGCCACGCCGATGTGCTGGTGGAAGCGGCCGCAGAGAGATTGCTGTTGCTGGCACTGCGCGGACTTGAGAGTCGTGAGCAGATTCAATTAGCCGGGCCACCGCAACGAGTGATTGAAGTGCGTGCAATTCCACTGACTGACGGCGGAGCAATTGCGATTATGGATGATGTCACCGAAAGGTGGCGTATTGACCAAGTACGCACGGACTTTGTTGCAAACGTCAGCCATGAACTCAAAACCCCGATTGGTGCAATATCGGTATTGGCCGAGACCATTGAAGGCGAAACTGACGATGAATTGGTTCTGCGTCTTACGGGTCGCATGGTGATTGAAGCACAACGTATGTCACGCACTATTGATGACTTACTTGAATTGTCTCGTATTGAACTTGGCGGTGAGATGTTGACGGCCGATATTGATATGGCAGATGTAGCGGCTGAAGCTATTGAGCGTGTCAGTCCTATCGCTATGCGCAAAGGCGTTCCGTTGTTGCTTACGTCCGAACAAGGAATCGCGATTGTTTCTGGTGACTTCTTTCAGTTGGTGTCGGCAATTGCAAACCTGGTGGAGAACGCAGTGAAGTACAGCGATCAGACACATCAGGTTGATGTTCGAGTTCTGACGACCGACACCACTGTGACGGTGGAAGTGGAAGATAGGGGTATCGGAATTCCTGCAGACAGCATTGACCGCATTTTTGAACGCTTCTATCGGGTCGATAGGGCCCGCAACAGAGCCACCGGCGGCACAGGCCTCGGGTTGTCCATTGTGCGCCATGTGGCCACCAATCATGGCGGGGAGGTGAACGTACGGTCTCGGGAAGGTGAAGGTTCGACGTTTATTCTCCAGATACCTCGTGTTTTGAGGTCAGTATGAGTCACTATGGGAGGGCATGGTGAACTCAAAGACAGCAACAGGTATACCAACGGTGTTGGTAGTGGAAGATGAAGAGTCATTCATTGAGGCGTTGCAAGTCGGTTTAAAGCGCGAAGGATTCCGCGTGGAGGTTGCGCGTGATGGTTTGCAGGCTCTTGAAATGTTCGATCTTGTTCAACCAGATCTCGTTTTGCTAGATGTCATGTTGCCAAAAATGTCCGGAATTGATGTGTGTCGTCAATTACGCAAGAAGACCACAACCCCCATCATCATGGTTACTGCTAAGGGTGCCGAGATTGACACGGTTGTTGGTCTTGAAGTCGGAGCAGATGATTACGTAACGAAGCCATACCGTCTTCGTGAGTTAACGGCACGAATGCGCGCAGTGATGCGTCGCGTGCCAAATGATCGTGGCGGCGAACTTTCAGGCGCGTCTATCGAGGTCGGTGATGTGGCACTTGATCCTGATCAACATGAAGTGATTATTCGCGGAGAAGCACAAGCGTTGCCACTGAAGGAATTTGAACTGCTTCATATTTTGCTCGCCAATGCAGGGCGAGTATTGCCTCGCGAAACTCTGATTGACCGTGTGTGGGGCAGTGACTATGTGGGCGACACGAAGACTCTCGATGTCCATGTGAAGCGTCTTCGTTCAAAAATTGAAGATGATCCGGCTAACCCCACGCGCATTGTCACTATCCGTGGTCTCGGATACAAGTACGACAAACAACGTACGGCGTAGTATCGCTGCGTGGTCACGCGGCGAAAAACAGAACCTCTAGAAAACGGAGGCTTGCCGCCAGTCACTGCTTTTCAGAGGCTGTCGCGTACTCATTCGCTCATGGTGGCAGGCGAGACGGCCATGACTGTAGCGCTAGCTGATTCGCTCTTTTTGTCGATTAGCCCCGATGCGGCTCGTACCAAAGTCATGTTGTTTCTTGCCGTCAGTATGGCGCCGTTTGCCATTGTGGCCCCGTTTGTCGGCCCTCTCGTTGACCGTATGCGCGGTGGGCAACGCATGGTGGTGTTGATGGTTGCCATCCTTCGCGCTGTTGTACTGGTAGGCATGATGCAATCACTTGATTCGCTTGCCCTTTTTCCATTGGCGTTTGCATCACTTGTTCTTGCAAAGACATATTCGATTGCAAAATCTTCGTTAGTACCAACCACGATTCCTGATCCTGATGGTTTGGTGACAGCAAACAGCAAACTGGGTCAGATAGCTGGCATTACGGGCTTCGTCGTCGTTGTGCCAGTTGGGCTTTTGCAGTTGCTTAGTTCTCAAGCCGCTCTTGGCTTCGGTGTTCTTGCATTTCTTGCAGCAGCTCTGAATGCTAATCGCTTACCAAAAAGTGTGGTTGCTGTAACTCCAGCAGATGCTTTAGAGACAGAGGAACTGCATTCTGACAGCGTTGTAGCAGCAGCAAATGCAATGCGAGTCTTGCGTGGGATCGTCGGATTCATGTTCTTTCACTTGGCCTTCTGGTTGCGTCGTGAAATAGCCGGCACTGCATGGTTCGGATTGGCTATCGGTTTATCCGGGCTTGCGACGCTTGGCGCAAACTTTGCTGGCCCGTCTTTGCGAAAGAAAATGCGGGTAGAGACAATGCTTTTGTTCGCTCTTGTTTCTGTGGGAATAGTTGGCGTTGGTACCGCATGGTACGGACGCATTACTGGCGGAATTTTGTTGGCAGCCGTTGTCAACGCCGCTGCAGCAATTGGACGACTCGCATTTGAGGCAACAGTGCAAAGTGGTGCGCCAGATGCAAACAGAGGCCGAGCCTTCTCGCGCTTTGAGACTCAGAACCAAATGGCGTGGGTTGCTGGCGGACTAGTGCCCGTAATATTTGCACCCGCTGGATGGGTGGGATTTGCCGTAGTCGGTGTGGTCGGGCTTGCGGGAGCAGTGATGTACGCGCGAATGCGTGGAACGTCTATTGGATTTCCAGGCGGGCGAGCCATAACCCGGGCGCGTCGATCTCACTAGGTGTAGGGAGATTTCCTGGTGCCGACACCAGTGATGGCAATAATGCTGAGCCCTCGCGCTCTATAACGCCTTGAATGAACGCACGACCACGTT
>CALPPK020000011.1 GCA_943325435.2 Bifidobacterium breve | reverse complement strand
ATGATTTCTGAGAATGAGACTGAGCAAGAAAGAGTGTGGTCGCTAACCAATGCACCATTCTTCGGAGACGGTTTCACGCGCTGGGTCGATGGGCAATTTTCGCTACTACGTCCGGAGCTTGGTCTTTCAAACTGGGAGAACGGGCGTTTATTTGGTCGTTCCGGAATCCTGTCCGGCGATTCCGCCTTTACTGTGCGTCTACGAGTTCATCAAACCGACGAAAAACTACACCGCTAAGGAATCAATTTGCCTAATAGCCAATTCACGAAACGGTTCTTTCGGCCAGTATGCCTCTCGGTCTCATCGGCGCGTTCCGTCAAATGCAAAATTGAATTGATGCCAACGTAGCGAAATGGTTCAGGCTCCCATCGGGGAGAGATGTGGTTCACGATTGGTAGCGGGCGTGCATTATGACCGTCGCCAACAATGTTTCTGGCGACTTCTTTCGCTGCCACATAACTGAAGGCGACTCCATCGCCAACATATCCACCAAGTGATGCAATTTTGGTCTTGTGATCAACCGTCGCCGACGTAAACCAGTCACGATGAACGCCAAGTGCGCCACCCCATCTATGCGTGATCGGAACATCAACTAATGAAGGAAACATTTCTCGCATTGACTTTTCAATCAATGAGTGAATCTTTGGATTGTTATCAAAATTTGAACCGATACGACTAGCAAACTTATACGGAGCACCTCGGCCTCCGAATGCGATTCGGCCGTCAGCTGTTCTTTGCACGTAAATAATCAAGTTGCGTCCGTCGGATACGGTCTCTCTGTTGGTCCAGCCGATTTCACTCCATTGCGCCTCTGACAAAGTTTCTGTTGCAATCATGTACGAATACAGCGGTGCAACGTCTCGTCGATATTGCTTCATTCGGGCTGTGAAACCCTCTGTTGCTCTGATTATCCATTTGGCTGTGACGGTCACATTTCCTTTTGATGTTTCGGCCGAGACACGATGAGGGGAGATGTCCATGACGCGAGTAGATCCGAAGAATCGGACGTTTCTGGTAAGCAATTGACGAACAAGGCCATCAACCAACTGTGCGGGCTGCAACGCTGCACAGTGGGGGCTATATGAAGCCCCGTGAGAGCCGTGAATGCGTACGCGATCCTCGGCCTGGCTAGGTGACAAATAATTCATGAAAGAATCGTCGTAACCGAAGTCACGAGACATTCTTACGTTCTCTGTAATTCTCTGTACTTGCAATTGGTTCGAAGCAAATGACAAGGTTCCGCCCTTGTGCCATCCACAATCGATTCTGGAACTAGCAATATGGGCACCAATCTCATCTACGGACGCGACTAGTGCATTCTGCAGATCTATTGCCCCTTGCCGGTTGGATTGAGCTTCAACTGCCTCTAAAGACATCGGACTGAAAGCGCTACACCAGCCTCCGTTGCGACCACTTGCACCGAAACCAGGTTGGCGTGCATCAACGATGGCCACAGAAAGATTTGGATTCAGATCGAGTAAATGATGTGCAGTCCATAAACCGCTGTATCCACCCCCAACAATGACAATGTCGAACGTTTCGTCTTGATCTATTTCGGCGAATTCCCACTTCAGTGAATCTTCAGCCCACAGCGATTGTGGCCATTCCGCAAAGGCTCTTTCCATTTTGCAAGATTAGGCGGAGATTAGATGCTGATGTTGTCGATTAATCTCACATCATCAAACCACACAGCAACACAGATAATTGTGCCCTTCTGTGCAGTTGCTGCTGGAACGAGAGAATCAGGGTCGACAACATCGACGTATTCCACTTTGACAGCGGAAATCGATTGGATTCCGTTCTTAAAATGATTCTGAAGAGTGAGAGTTGATGTCTCACTGTTTCTGGCCATATTTGCCATTTCAATCAAGAGGGAATAAATAGTCGAAGCTTGCTTCAGGCGATCTGGCGACAATCTGCTGTTGCGACTAGAGAGTGCTAGCCCCATTTCATTTCGGACGGTTGGAACGCCTCGAACTTCGCACCTTATGTTTAGGTCGCGTACGACACTGCGTATGACAGCAAGTTGCTGAAAATCTTTGAGGCCGAAATAGGCAACTTCAGGCGTCACTGCATTCAAGAGTTTGACAACCACAGTTGCCACGCCGTCGAAATGTCCCGGTCGATGCAGTCCCTCCATGTGCTGTGCAATTGGTCCTGCCGAAATTATTGAAGCAAATCCATTCGGGTACATCTCGTCATGGCTGGGTACGAACAGAACGTCTACTTTTTGTTGCTGAGCAATCACTTGGTCTTGTTCTAGTTGACGCGGATAAGCCTCAAGGTCGGACATGTTGTTGAACTGCAATGAATTCACAAATATCGAGACAACAGTTCGTTTGTTCTCATTCACGCTCCGCGAGAAGAGGTCTGCATGGCCCTGATGGAGCGCTCCCATAGTGGGTACGAATCCGACGGAGTGACCAGCCGAACGTTCAACAGATGACCATTCCTGCATCTCCGAAATGGACCGAATGATTATCATTGGGTTCAGAAGCTATTAGTGGCGTCAGGGAAGCGCCGATGCTGAACATCGGATACGTATTCTGAAACCGCATTAAGCGATAACTGTCTGAGATTGCTATACGCCTTAGCGAATTTGAATGACCGCTCGGACAAACCGAGGAGATCATGCATCACGAGAACTTGTCCATCGCAGTTCACCCCAGCACCAATGCCAATGGTGGGGACGTGGGCTTTGGTCGTTATCTCCGTTGCTAGTTCGGCAGGAACAGCCTCAATGACGAATGAACACACACCGGCGTCCTCTACAGCACGCGCATCAGCCAGGATTCGGTCTCGGCTTCCTGATTGCGTGCCCTCTTCTCGTCCTTGCACTTTGTTCCCACCCATACGGTGATAACTCTGTGGTGTTAGACCAATGTGTCCCATCACCGGAATGTCAGCCCGAACAATTGCTTCAATCGCTTGTTGAACATGAAGGCCGCCTTCGAGTTTTACAATCTCAGCACCAGCTTTGATCAACCGAATTGCATTACGAACAGCATCCGTTGCGGATGCTTGATACGAGCCAAAAGGCAAATCTCCGACAATCAAGGCTTTGGGTTTCACGGATGCAACCATCTGGACGTGGTACTCCATCTGCTCCATGGACACACAGAGAGTTGTCTTTTGTCCTTGCATGACAGTGGCAACTGAATCGCCTACAAGAATTAAATCAACACCGGCTTCATCAACAATGGAAGCAAATGTTGAGTCATATGCAGTGACCATGGTTAAAACTTCAGAAGACTTCTTGCGTTCAATTAGGTGCGGCACAAGAACCTTGACGCGGGGGTTAGACATTTGCGGAATCTCCTTGAGCCCTTAAGGCTATGGGTGATTCTTTGACTCACGGATTGAGTCGTTTGTCACTTAGACGAATAGTACGCGAATCTCTGGTTCGGGGTCATGCGCAAGTTTGGTCTCTGTATCAATAACCAATGTTGGTCGATCACTTGTATTGAACTGACTCCAACTCGGATGGCCATGGGTTGCAAAGGAAACTATTTCAGAGGCGAACCTGTCGGCAATCTGAGCTCGTTCTTCGCCGTCCCCGGTCATCATTAGTACGCCTTCTGCATCGAGATTGTCGAAAGCAAAGGGAATATCAAGTGCGTGGCAACAACCGACAGCGCCGCCGAATGCCGGTGTCGGCCATGTAAACCAATACATCCAGGTAGGCGTGCTGCTAGTTACTCGGCTCTCGCACAGGCGTTGGGCAGGCTGACGAAAACCAGTATCGGTACTTACCGCTGACATCAAATCTCTTGGTGACTCTCCAGGTCGCAGTGCTTGATATGCATCGCGCGCTTGTTGTCCGCGTGCGCCGAATGTTTCATTTGTAAATTCGTTCCAGCGTGCATCGTCTGCGTCAGCCAAAGACGGGTCAAAGGTTGACCACAATTTGTTCTCATCTCTGTTGGTGCCGACCACAAGTGGGATAGGTGATTGCGCAGCTGAAGCAAGTATGTCATTGCTGAGAGATGCACCACCAGCGGTCGGTGCATAGAAATCAAAAGCCTTTGTCGGTGATGTCATCTGCTTTTGTTGCGTGGCAAGAATGTCGTCGATTGACATTGACTTGACATCATCGATGGTTGACAGCCCTGCTAGTTCTATAAATTGCTTTTGCAACTCGAGCGCGCGAGGTCTGTTACGAAGTTGCCCAATAGACGGGCTCATGGCCCATGCCTTATGAGCGAGTCCTTTGATCTCTGGGCTGGCGAGCAACGAAACAACAGCTGATCCTCCAGCGGATTCACCAAAAATTGTGACGTTTTTTTCGTTACCACCGAAAGCTGAAATATTCCTCTGCACCCATCGAAGCGCTGACAACATGTCGAGGGTTCCGTAGTTTCCGTCGCCGAGAAAACCTAGAGGCCCTAAGCGGTAGTTAATTGTGACAACAACTGTCTCTCTTGCCGCTAGAGACGCGCCGTGGTACCAAGCCACAGAACCAGCTCCGTTTGTGTAAGCACCGCCGTGTATCCAGAAGAGGACTGGCAACGACATTCCATCCGTCGGCGTGCGAGGTGTGTACACATTGAGGTTGAGGCAATCTTCATTCATATGTGACGCATCCATGTTCAATGCCATTTCCAGCATTCCCGGAGTCTGAGGACAAATTGGTCCGTATGCCGTTGCTGCGAAATTGTCATCCCATGAAGAAATGTCAACCGGATTCTCTAGCCTCTTGGCAGTCGCAAAAGGAATTCCCAAGAACTCGCAACTTCCAGAAGGTGAGATGAGGCCAGTGATGGAGCCGCGATGGGTAGCAAATGATTGTGATTTGTTCTGCATGAAAATACGGTACTCCTTAGACCCTGACGGGTCACTAGCGTGTTGATTATGTTCGGACAGTTGATTGGTCGTATTTATGTCGACATAAACAGGCGTCTTTCCTTCTGGGCATCTACGAGTGCAACGGACGTGAGGGGTAAGAAGTTCGCTGCATTTGGCGAGCGGAGCATGATTATGTGGAAGCCCACAACTATCTTCAACGAGCGGTACATTTCAATCGGCAGCGACACTTTGATCGGTCCCGATGTTGCTTTGTCGGCTGGCATGGTGCCGGGCCAAGAGTGCATTTCAGACATAGTTGTTTCGATAGGAGACAGGTGTCTGATAGGCCGAGGTAGCGGCATCGTGGGTCATTTCTCGATCACTATTGGAAACGATGTATGGACCGGACACCATGTGTACATCACTGATCAGAATCACGGCTACGAAGATGTGTCTCGGCCAATTTCGCAGCAATCACAACCAGAGCGGGCAGTGGTGATCGGAGACGGATCATGGCTGGGTTACGGCGCCGTAGTGTTGCCAGGTGTGACCATCGGAAAACATGTAGTTATTGGCGCTAATGCTGTCGTCACTCATGACATACCTGACTATTCAGTAGCGGTTGGTTCTCCGGCTCGTGTTGTACGGCGACACGACCCTGACCTCGGTTGGGTAACAGTCGACTAGACGGATAAATCGTATGGAGTCTGACATGTCTTCATGTCGTTCTCTCGTGCGAATTTACTAATTCGCTCGCTGACGGGAACGCCTTCTATTTCGCTCTCTGCAAAAAATGGGCGAGTCTCTGCGTTCTGTAGTGCCACTTCAAAGGCTCGACGATCCGAAATGTAGATTCGATAATCCTTGATCCAAGCTGGAACAAGTTCTTTACCTTTTGCGTCTGAAGGAATATCGGCTGCAATCAAATTGATTGCGTCTTCAAGAGCATCGGTTGCTGCTTTCACAACTTTGGCTTTTGCTTTCAAAGCAAGAGGGTCATCGGCTTTCATAGGTGTGAGATCTTCGAATGAGAATCGAATGTTCTCCGCTTTCTTGCAATGAGCTTGAGATCTTGCTTGCCACGCAGTGTCGTAGATCTTGTTGAAGCTCTCTCTAGGTGCGAAGCCATATGCGTACACCCACATTCCAGCTATGAGAACACAGATAGCTGTGAGGAGCACACGAGTAAATTTCTTGAGAAACACGAGATGAATGCTATGCCGAAGGAACGTTCGTTTGTGGTCGCCAGCAGAGCGCCAAATGACACAGCGCACACGTAACACCTATGGGTAGGGCAACGGCACCTAATGATTGATTGATTCCCCACGCATTATCTAGAGACCACGACCCAGGTCCAGAGACACCTACAGCTGTAGCAACCGCGATGATTGATGCGCAATATTCCCATCCGCCATTCGGAAGAAAAATGAAGTAACCAACACGTGCATGGACGGTGACTATTGCGACTGCCATGAGGGCTATAACTGCGATGCAAGACAAGGATGTAGCTAATCCGAAGATCAAGAGTGCTCCCGCAATGATTTCAGTTGATGCGGCGATGAACGCTTGTTGATGTGGCCATTTCATTCCAATGCTTTTGAACCATGAAGCGGTACCGGCGAGACTTTTTGCCTTGTTGATGCCGTGATAAGCAATCGAAGCACCGACCGATCCACGCAATATGGTCATAGTTACGTCTACTTTGTTCATATTGGAACTTTAGGTGGCTGTGCAGTCTGGTGCGGTACTGGCAGAATGGAACGGTGGTGCAATCTCGACATCTTTCCCGCCGTACTGCGGTTTTGATAATTGGTGTCTTGTCTGTCCTCACGTCTTGTACGAGTGACCAGAATTCTTCCTGTAATTCAGACATCTCTATTTCTGATTACGTGAGTAGCTTTTCGCAAGGCCTAGACAACTTCTCAGAGGACAGATACGCCCAATTGCGCACTGATTCAAATGCTGCCTACGAACGAGCCGTTAATGCGGTCACAGAAGAATCCGTTTCTACTGAAGCATCGATAGTGGCTAACAAGATTTCTACGTTTGTCTTGGTAATGGACAAGATTGATTGGGACGTGAACAGAGCACTCGACATTGGTGAGGCAGTCTCTGCCGCCTCTGACCTCGGTTCCGAGTTAACTCTCCGACTATCAAATGCCGTCGAAGGTCAGTTGATAAGCAAATGTGGCATGCCTTCCACACAGCCACCACCAAGTGACTCTGAAATTACTTTGCCGATGGCTCCGATACAGAGCCCAACTGCGACGGATCCGATTGTCAACCCTTTGGACGATTCATCTGAGATGACGGTTATTGGAAAGATGATTGCAACTCAATTCGGTCTCACGATTACCGATGCTGAGGCGTCATGTCTGGGTATGTCCTTGTCTGACATATATGACGTCAGCAGTTCTGACACAGATAATGCCCAGTATCAACGTCAGTTTCAACGCGCCTTTGATAATTGTGGAATTGAATACACAATTTCAAGTCAATAGCGGTCGTCTCGTGTCGACACGCTCTACAGTTCTCTAGATGGAAATTGTCTTTGTTCGCCACGCAGAACCAGAGTGGGTCCGCGACAAATTGAATGTTGATAATCCGCCGTTGACTGTCCGCGGGCATGAACAAGCGTCGTTGTTGGGTAAATGGGCCGCAGAGGAGCATTTTGATGAGGTCTTTGTGTCGCCACTGGTTCGAACACAGCAGACAGCTGCTCCGATACTTGCGTCGTTGAATAAGGAAATGGTTATTGCTCCGTGGCTAGAAGAGATTCGAAATCCCATTTGGCACGGCACTCCAGAAGAAAAGGCTATTGAGGCCTATAAATCTGAAAAAGCAAAACCATCCCATGAACGGTGGGGAGGGCTTGACGGCGGAGAAGCCGTATCTGATTTTGTGCAGCGCATCAATGTGGGCGTCAGTCTGTTTCTAGAAGAACACGGTGTTGTGAGGGCTGATACTGAATTACCAATTTGGAAAAAAACTTCTGCCTTCCAGCCCGATATTCGAATATTGCTCGTGGCTCATGCTGGAACCAGCAGCGTAAGCATCTGCCACATGCTTGGCTTTCCTCCCACGCCGTGGGAATGGGAGAGGCTCGTCATTGGACATGCGACTGTCAATCGATTGGAGTTGTTCGAGATTGGTGACGGTATGACCTTTGGGCTTAGTCAATTGTCTGGAAACGAACATCTTCCGAAAGAGTTGCGCACGTACTGAGTAATCGCCAGTTGCGGTTTATGTCGTAGATTGCCGTTATGACAGAACAACGTGAACTTGATCCAGATGCTCTCAAGATGTTTTCTTTTGGCATTTTCAGCAAACTGGAAGGTGCCGTGACAGCTGGCATGATTCATCTTGGTGATCGACTCGGCCTGTACGAGGTGATGGCCACTTCAGTAGATGGCGACACTTCTGACTCTTTGGCTGCGAAGGCCGGGTTACACGAGCGTTGGGTTCGTGAATGGCTACATAACCAGGTGGCAGCTCGCATCGTGACGTGCGCAGATCTCTCGGCCACTCATCCTGTCTTTCATCTGTCTCCAGAAGGTGTCGCCGTGTTAGCAACGCCAAATCACCCTGCGTATGGAATGGGAATGTTCCACAGACTCCCGCAGACCATGGGAGCTCTTAACGCCATGCCTGAAGCATTTCGGACGGGCATCGGGCACGACTACGACTCGCACGGTCCAGAAGGTGCTGTGGGAATCGAACGTAGTTTCGAGCCGTGGAACCAAAATTTCTTAATACCGATGGTGATTCCGGCGCTTAAAGGAATGCAAGAAAAGTTGATTGCTGGGGCTCGAGTAGCTGACATTGGATGCGGGTCTGGTGGGGCGGCATTACTGATGGGCTCAACATTTCCGAACAGCGTTATTGAAGGCTTTGACATTTCAAAATTTGCTTTGGAGCGTGCAGACGAGCGCAAGGCCGAGGCGAAAATCTCGAACGTGTCTTTCTTTGACCCTCGAGAAATGCCGATTGCAGATGACAACAGTTACGACCTCATTTGTACTTTTGACTGTATTCATGACATGACGCATCCGACGGAGATGATGAAGACCATTCGCAAAGCCCTCAAAGACGATGGAACTTGGTTGCTGGTTGATATCAAGGCTCATGATTCTCTTGAATTAAATGTCTCGAAGAATCCGATGGCTTCCTTGCTCTACGGGATCAGCGTTCTTAGCTGCATGTCTTCTGCAATGTCCGAAGACGGCGGGGAAGGGCTCGGCACGTTAGGGCTGTCAGCCGTTCGAGCAGAGTCCATGGCTCGTGATGCTGGGTTTTCTCAGTTCAAAAAGCTTGACGTGGAGCATTCTGTAAACGCCTTCTACGAAGTACGGCCGTAAGTTTTGTGCATCAACGTTCTCTTTCTCATCACTGGATCGTGTGACGAGAAAGAGAACGAAGACGATCTGTATTACGCAGCTGGAACAGGCAGTGGTGAGGTCACACTGCAGGCATCAACTGCAGACACGACGGGTGTTGGGTCGATAGCTTCGCCACCCAATGGGTGAACTTCGAGGTGAAGGTGCGGGGTGGTTGTCCCACCAGTTTTACCGAGGTAGCCAACAACCTGGCCAGCTTTTACTTTCGTGCCGATGGTCATTCCATCAGCAATTTTCTGCATGTGTCCGTAAAAGAAGTACGTGCCGTCGGCCATGGTAAGACGAACTCCATTACCGGCAAGCTTGTCGGTACCTACGGTGTAAAGCTTTGTGATGGTTCCGTCAGCAACCGCGTACAAAAGGTTTCCCTCTTTTGCGATGATGTCAACACCCAAGTGTTTGCGATTAGTACCGCGAGGTGCATGCCATGTGTTCTCATAGCTGCAAAGACCTTGCACTGGGAACACTGAGATCGCTACAGCTGGAGCAGCAACGAGACCAAGTTTCACAGCAGTCTGTGTTGTCAATGTGCCTGTAACTGTTAAAGCATTTGCAGTCTGGTATTTCTGAAGCGCTACAAACGTGGCTCCACCGAAAACGCCATCAGCTCCACCTTTGACCTCGATGCCCGCATTGATCAGTGCCTTCTGCAATGTGCGAACAGTGTCACCGCGGTTACCGCGAACTGGAAGTGATGATGGGTCTATAAGTGTTGTGGTGCTTGCAACGCTCACTGCTGCAGGTGCTGAAGCAGGTGCCGGAGCAGCAACTGGTGCGATCAATGCAAGAGCGACTGCTGTAGGGATGTCAAGGACGCCTGTGGCGGTCAATCCCTTGTTTGTCTGAAATGATGCGAGTGTTGCAGTTGTTCCTGAACCGAAGGCACCATCGATGCCGCCCTTCACTTCGAGACCAGCAGCCTTGAGTGCCTTTTGTACTGCGACAACTGCATCACCTTTGGCACCACGAACTGGAAGGGTCGAAGTTGTGAGGGGATACACCACCGAAGGAATAGTTGTTGTGGTTGGTGCAACAGTTGTGGTCGTGGCCTGAACTGTTGTTGTGCTGGCTGCTGCAACTTTCAAAACTTTTGCTGTTGCAGTGTCTACGACGCCTGTTGGCTTGAGTCCAACAACTTTTTGGAAAGTCTTCAATGCACGTTGCGTCGACTTGTTGAACACGCCGGTAGCTCCACCATTCAAGGTGAATCCATTGCGCATGATTGCTGTCTGCACTGCAACAACGTGTGGGCCTTTGTCGCCAAATGCTGGCTGGCCTGGTGCTGTTTTGGCTGATGCAGAGGAGGGAGCAACCATGCCAGTTGAAGCGTGGGCACCTGTTGGGGCCATAACGAGACCCATGGCTACAACTGCCGAGGCAACGATGATGCGATT
>CALPPK020000010.1 GCA_943325435.2 Bifidobacterium breve | reverse complement strand
TGTCTGACAACAAGGTGTCGATGCCTTGCGGCAATTTGTCTGCTGGGTAATCAAGAAGGGTGACAGCTTGGCGACAAGCAAAGCGGTCGGTCATGCCGCCAACGTATGAGACGGCTTCGGTGATTGCAGCGTGTGAGCCGGCATCAAATGGTTCCTCGTGCCAAGCAGGTAATAGTGCTGGGGTCTTGATGTAGTGGTCGATGAGGGTGCGCAACATACTGATGACGCTGTTGGCCTGAGCCTTTGATTCGGGACGATCGTAAATGCGTTCGTAATTAAATTGTCGAAACAGCGACAATGCTTCAGCCATATCAGGAACCATGCCAATGCGACCAGAGTGCGCTGTTGCATTGATCATGCCGGTGATGAAGGCGCCCAGTTGTTCGCGTCTGGTGCTGCCGCAACGTTCGCGTACAAGGCGGGGCAATTGATCAGGAGTAACAATGCCAGCATCTACTGCGTCTTCAAAGTCGTGGCACACATATGCAATGCGGTCAGCCCAACTGACGACTTCGCCTTCTGCTGTTTGTGGCGCCGGTCGTGACCAACTGTGATTGCGAATTCCGTCGAGAGTTTCGATACATAAATTGAGTGGCACAAGAACTTTGTCGGCGCCCCATACAGCGTGGTCATAACCGCCATCGATGTACGGAGACAGTGCATCTTCGCTGGCGTGTCCACCAGGGCCGTGCCCACAGTCGTGGCCTAATGCCATTGCTTCCGTAAGAGCAACATTTAGTCGCAATACACGTGCGATGGAGACAGCTACTTGTGCAACTTCAAGGGCATGGGTGAGTCGTGTGCGTTGATGATCGTCGGGGAAAACAAAGACTTGAGTTTTTCCGGCAAGACGGCGAAAAGAAGATGCGTGCAAAATGCGGTCACGGTCACGTTCGAAACAGGTGCGGTAGGGATCTGCTTCTTCGGGGTTTGCACGGTGGCCCGGGCCAACTGCGTGCGTGGCGAGCGGCGCAAGAGCGCCCGATAGGGCGGCTTCTCGCGTTGACCGATCAGCAATGTCGGTGGTTCCGATACCTGCCCAGGAGTCTGCATGAGCCACGGTGATGCCTAGATCGGCATTAAAGCCTGACATGGTGGAGACCCAGGTCACTCCACGGTCTGTGGTCGAATCCTTTTCCATATCTCCACGATAGGTGAGTGGTGTGTCGCCGAGATGGACGACAATGCGCCAGTAGCCTTGAGACAGTCTTATGAGTGTTTTTGTCGACGAAGCCCAACTGAATGTTAAAGGTGGCCAGGGCGGAGCTGGCTGTGTGGCTTTCCGTCGCGAAGGGCCTGAAGCAATGGGTGGCCCAAACGGCGGTGATGGCGGCAAAGGCGGCGATGTGTGGCTTGTTGCCGACCGTAACGTTGCGTCACTCTTGGCATTTCGTGATCATCCGCACCGTCGTGCGAAGGACGGGGTTCACGGCAAAGGTAAAGACCTTCACGGTCGTCGTGGAGAAGATCTGATTATTGCCGTGCCAGAGGGAACTGTTGCTCGCGATATGTATTCCGGTGAAGTTTTGGCTGATCTTGTGAATCATGGCGACAAGTGGATGGCGTCTCCTGGTGGTCGCGGCGGTCGTGGGAACGCAAAGTTCTTTAATAACCGTCGTCGTGAACCGACGTTTGCCGAACAGGGTGAAGAAGCAACTGAACGTTGGTTAAAGCTCGAACTCAAATTGATGGCAGATGTTGCGTTGGTTGGTTTTCCCAATGCAGGAAAGAGCACCTTCATCAGCACGGTCTCAGCTGCGAAACCGAAGATTGCGAATTACCCGTTCACTACTCTTGAACCACATCTTGGTGTTGTTCGCATCGACGACACAACAGAGTTCATTATGGCTGACATTCCCGGCCTGATTGAGGGTGCAAGTGAAGGTCGCGGATTAGGTCATCAGTTCCTTCGCCACATCGAGCGTGCGCGTGTTCTTTGCTATCTCATTGACCTTGTAGCTCTTGACGGAATTGCGCCCGACGAGCAATTACGCATCTTGCAGCACGAGGTCGGGAACTACCGTCCAGACCTTCTTGAACGGCCGTTCATCATTGTTGGTACCAAGACAGACAGTATTGATGCAGACACTCTCGCTGCGTGGCCACATCCGTCGATGTCTGCAATCACGATGACCAACGTGCGAAGCATTATTGGTTCTCTTGCACAACAAGTGAAGTATGCGCGTCAAGCTGAGCCCACCGTCGAAGCCACCATCATCATGCGTCCTGACACAGAGCATGCATGGGTGGAACAGATGGGGGAGAACGAATACCGCATTCATGGTCGCAATGCCGAGCGGGTTGTGGCGCTGAACGACGTAACAACTCCCGTAGCCCTGAACTACATTGACGAGAAATTCGCCAAGCTCGGAATACCTAAATTGCTGTCAAAAGCAGGGGTCCGAGAGGGTGATGTCGTCTGGGTTGCACAATTCAGTTTCGAATTCGTGCCAGAAGTGTGATGCTGTAGCGATGCGCGTCGTCGTCAAAGTGGGAACTTCATCCCTCACTAATTCAGAGGGACACATCAAGACTGAAGTAATTCAGCTTGTGTCACAGCAATTGGCTGCTGCGCGCGCGCAAGGACATGAAGTATTGCTAGTGACCTCGGGTGCTGTTGCATCTGGTGTTGCCGGTCTTGGCTTAGCGGAACGCCCCAGTGATGTTCTGTCTCTTCAGGCATTATCAGCTGTCGGTCAACCACAACTGATGGCCGCATACAACAATGCTCTCAAACAGTTTTCACTAGTCGGAGCACAGGTTCTTCTGGTGCCACATGACTTTGTTGATCGCCAACAGTATCTGCACGCGCGTGACACCATTGGTCGACTATTGGAACTAGGTTGCGTTCCCATCATTAACGAAAATGATGCGATAGCGAACAATGAAATTCGATACGGCGACAATGATCACCTTGCAGCACTCCTTGCTCATCTCGTTTCTGCTGACATGCTGGTGCTGCTCACTGATACTGCTGGGCTCTACACGTCAGACCCACGAACAAATTCTGATGCAACAGTGATTTCAGTAGTTGCTGCTGATGATCCGCTCTTGTCTGTGTCGGCTTCTGGCGCAGGTTCCGACCGCGGTAGTGGCGGTATGGCTTCAAAAATGGCTGCAGCACGTATCGCTTCGTGGTCTGGCGTAACTGCTGTAATTGCTGCTGCTGAATCTGAATCGGCTGTAATGGCAGCAATTAATGGCGATGCCGTAGGGACTCGTTTCTTGCCTCATGATCGCCAATTATCTGCTCGCAAGTTGTGGATTGCATTTGCTGCCGAGGTTGAAGGTTCAATCGTTGTTGATGCCGGCGCTCGCGATGCTTTGGTTTTGCGCGGTACCTCGCTCTTGCCAGCTGGTGTAACAGCGGTGACAGGCTCGTTTGATGTGGGCGCAGTTGTCGAAGTCGTTACCCAAGGTGGTGAATTACTGGCTCGCGGTTTAACTGCCATGTCGTCTGATGTGGTTGCAGCAAGCATGGGTAAACGCACTGCTGATCTTGTGGATCTTGCAGTCGTCGAAACTGTTCACCGTGATGATCTCGTTGTACTAGCGAACCAATAACTAGTTCAGAGTGGTTTCGTGATCTGTTCCGCGTGTCGGCATCACTGAAGCAAGGTTGTGCATTTCAGGTACGCGCAGTGCGTACAGAGAAACGATGTAAACAACGAGACCTGCACCGATGCAGAGAAACAGTTCGGCAAGTTGTGACATTCCGGAACGTGGATGCAAGACGTGTTCTAGCCCCCACACTGCGCCACCCATTACCGCACTACCAACGGTGGCGCGCCAGATAAGCGAAAGAAGGCTGAGCCATTGAACAGCCTCGTACTTCTTATGTAGCAGCCATAAAACGAGAACAGAAGACACCATGTAGGCGATGCCAAATGAGAGCCCTAATCCGAGGACTCCATGTCGCTCGACTAGGAATAAGGCCAGAACGATGTTCAGGGCATTTTCAAACAGGTTGATATAGAACGGCGTGCGTGTGTCTTCGTGTGCATAGAAGCCGCGCAGACAGAAGATGTAAACGGAGAATCCAGCGAGTCCGACAGAGAAACCGGCAAGAGCACGGGCTGTGTTGTGAGAAGCGATTGAGTTGAAGTGTCCGTGTTCCAAGATTGCACTGATGATGGGGTGAGCAAGGATGACTATTGCTACAGATGCAGGAATGGTGAGAATGCTGATCCATCGCACACCCGAAGTAAGCCATGATTTGAAACCTGATTTGTCTCCTGCACGTACGCGTCGTACGAGTTCAGGAACAAATGTCGTGGCAATTGAAATTGCAAGTAACCCATGAGGCAACATAAAGAATGTGAAGGCTTTGCTGTATGCATCCTGGTTACCGCTACCTGGTTCAGCAAGATTCTTAATCACTACTAAAGCCACTTGATTCGTCACGACGTATCCAAAAGTCCACGACGAAAGCTTGATCATTGTGCGCACTGCTGGATGGCCAAAGTTGGGAGTGAAGCGAATTGCGATATCGGCACGTTTCAGGGCTGGAATTAGTACTAGTCCCATTGCCATAACGCCTGCGGTGGCTGACATGGTGAACAGCCAAAAGAACGTGTGATCTGAAAGAACTGTCTCAAGGCCGGGTGTTCCATCACGAGTGAACGGGATGATGAGGAGCAGTGTGATTGTGATGACATTCGAAAGGACAGGGCTCCATGCGGCGGCAAAAAAGTGTCGGCGAGAGTTCAGAAGAGCCGAACCGATTGCGGTTAGTCCGTAGAAGAAAATTTGAATGAGAAATATCCGCGACATCACTGTGCCGACGTGACGGAACTGTTCCGGATCCACAAGTGGACTGACCTGTAATGAGAACAGTCGAAAGATTAAAGGTGCAGCAGCCACAGCGACGGCTGTAGCAATTGCAAGAACAATCAGAGAGACAGACACCACGGCGTTCGTGGCCTCTTCATCGTCGTCCTCGGCAAAGCGAGTAAAAAGGGGAACCAGACTTGCGGCAAGGAGACCGCCGACAAGAAGTTCATAAATTGAGTTAGGGGAATTGTTGGCTCCGTCAAAAGCATCGGCGAGAGCAGTTTGTCCAATGATGATTCCGAACACCACGACCCGCAACAGTCCCGTGAGGCGAGACATGGCTGTCCCGATTGCGACGATAAGTGTGTCCTTGAACATGACTGGAAGGTTAGGTGCTGTGACTAGGCGGAAGGGGGTACACGAGTCTGTGGCCCAATGCCTTCAATTCGGACACCCCCCACTAGATTGGAAGACTTATGGATAACCGCTTCGAATCTGTTCAATCTGTCCGCGACGGCCTCAAGGACGTCAATTACCTCGCAGACGACGGGATTGCCGGAGTCGTATTCCTGGCAGAACGTCTAGGCAAGCCAATTCTTGTAGAAGGTCCAGCCGGTACAGGTAAGACCCAATTGGCAAAGAGCGTCGCTGAATTGATTGGCGCCAAGCTGATTCGTTTGCAGTGCTACGAGGGACTTGACGAGTCGAAGGCGCTGTATGAGTGGAACTACAAGAAGCAGTTGCTTCGAATTCAGGCAGACCGCAACTCAGATGCGTGGAGCGACATCCATGATGACATTTTCGGATCTGAATTTCTTTTGACCCGTCCTCTTCTTGAGGCGATTACTTCAAAAGAGCCAGTTGTTCTTTTGATCGACGAAGTTGACCGTGTTGAAGTTGAAACTGAAGCTTTGTTGCTTGAAATTCTCTCTGAATACCAAGTGTCAATTCCTGAGCTCGGAACAATTACTGCAACTCAGATTCCATTGGTGTTCTTAACCTCAAACAACACTCGTGAGTTGTCTGAAGCCCTCAAGCGTCGTTGCTTGTTCCTTCATGTTGACTACCCACAAATGGAACGCGAAAAAGAAATTGTTCTTACAAAGGTTCCTGGTGTCACTGAAATGCTTGCAGATCAAATCGCACGCATTGTTCGCAGTATTCGCCAGATCGACCTGAAGAAGGCGCCATCAGTGAGCGAGACGATTGACTGGGCACGCACATTGGTGCTGCTCGGGCTTGACTCTGTCAATGCTGAGCAGGCTAAGGAAACTCTCCACGTTTTGTTGAAGTACCAATCAGACATCGCCAAGGCAGCCAAAGAGCTGTCTGACGACTGAATAGAACGGCGCTGACGCATGCTCGATCTTTTGTCGGGGTTCATCATCGAGTTGAGAAATGCTGGATTGCCAGTGAGTCTCACCGAGAACTTGGACGCCATGCATGCCATTTCGCATATCCCCCTAGAGGACCGCGAGGCATTTAAGTACGCACTCGGGGCAACCCTTGTAAAGAACCAGGCGCACTGGCGTTCTTTCGAGACGGTTTTCGAGGTGTATTTCAGTTTGCGCGGACCTGAATACTCCATCACTGATGGTGACGGAGAGGGCAGCATCGACGACTTGCTGCAGCAGATGCAAGATGCCCAGATGAAGGGCGAAGGTAACGGCGGTGCAGGCGGAATGGATTCGCTCACTCCGGAAGAACTGATGAACATTCTGATGAATGCTCTGATGAATGGCGACCAAGCTCTGATGCGCGCATTGGCGCGTCAAGCTGTTCAACGTTTTGCAGGTATGGAGCCAGGACGTCCAGTAGGCGGCACCTATTACTTGTATCGCACTTTGCGCAACCTTGATCTTGACGGCATGCTCGACAAGCTCATGGAAGCCAGCAAGAAAGAAGTGGGTGGGGAACTCACCAAACTTGAAGAGCGTCTTGAAAAAGACGAGTACAACGACCGCATCGAAAAATTCAAGCAAGAAGTTGAAGCTGAAATTCGTCGCCGCTTGGTAGCTGACCGCGGTGCAGAAGCAATGGCAAAGACATTGCGTAAGCCGCTTCCTGAAGATGTCGAGTTCATGCATGCAAGTCGTGACGAGATGCAGAACCTGAAGAAGTCTCTCCAACCTTTAACTCGCAAACTTGCAGCTCGGTTGGCACGTAAGCGTCGTCATGGCCGTAAGGGACCACTTGATTTCCGCAACACGGTCCGCCACAGCCTTGCCTACGGCGGTGTGCCAGCTGAACCAAAGTTCAAATATCCACGCCCCGCAAAACCAGAGTTGATCGTTATTGCTGACATCTCCGGTTCAGTTGCAGCATTCGCTCGATTTACATTGATGCTGGTGTACGCGATTTCAAACCAGTTCTCAAAGGTTCGGGCGTTTGTGTTCATCGATGGAATTGATGAAGTTACTGAATACTTCAAAAAGACTGAAGACATCTCTGAAGCGATTCACCGCATTAACACAGAAGCGGACGTTATTTGGGTTGATGGCCATTCCGACTATGGTCACGCGTTTGAGGTTTTTTGGGATAAGTACGGCAAAGAAATCAACCCGAAGTCGACTGTTCTGTTACTCGGTGATGCCCGAAACAACTACCACGCGTCTCAGGCATGGGTCATCAAAGAGATTCGCCAGAAGGCGCGCCATGTCTATTGGCTGAATCCGGAACCTCGTTCCTACTGGAATACGGGCGACTCAATTGTTGGTGAATACGGCACTCACACTGATGGTGTCTATGAATGTCGCAACTTGCGTCAATTAGAGGCATTTGTCGAGAAACTGGCGTAAGTCGCTGTGTCCAACACTCGACTCGTTCTTATTCGGCACGGTGAATCACGCGCCACTGTCGAACGTTTCCTCGGTGGGTCACGCACGTGCACCGGCCTTACTGACTTTGGTCGACTCCAGGTACAAGCACTACGCGATCGCTTGATTACTGGTCGCGACGTAGCAGCGACTGTGCTGATGTCGAGCAATTTTCCGCGAGCAGTTGAGACTGCACAAATTCTGGCTCCAGCCCTTGGTTCGATGCCCATTGGTATCGATGCTGGTTGGGGAGAACATGATCCAGGTCCTGACCTAGATGGAATGCCGTACGACGCCTATGTGGCCAAGTTTGGTACACCAACATGGTCAGACCCTGATGAAGTGATGTTTCCTGGTGGCGAAACTGTTGGTCAATTCCACACCAGAGTGGTGCGCACGTTGCGAGAGACTGTTCGGCGCCATGAAGGGGAAACAATTGTTGTTGCTTGTCATGGGGGAGTAGTTGACGCTGTTATGCGACATACTTTGCAGATGCATCAAACCGGGAAATTCGAACTACATACTCTCAATACTTCTCTTACTGAGATTGTTCATGTTGAAGGTAGTAAGTGGAGGCTTGTTCGTTACAACGATGCCGCGCACTTAACTTCTCTTGAAGCTTCTTCACCTGATTCGTCGGCGAAATAGTTGTGGCTTTGCAATTGCCAATAGTAGTTATTGGCGGCGGGACAGCCGGATGCACCGTTGTGTCCACGCTTGCAGCCATGACCACTCAGCCCATTGTTCTTATTGAACCTGGTCCATCGAGTGTCCATGATGACGAAGCCGCATTCTTTACTGTTCTGTCCGACGAAGAGTTGTCTCGTGAAGTGCAAGTAACTCTTGTTGATGGTGGTTCAGATCAACCGTACGTTCAAGCTCAGGTTCTTGGTGGTGGAAGTGCAATAAATGGCTTGTTGCTAACGGGAGAAGAACCATCTTTTCTGCGCGGACTGACCCGAATGGCTACTGACGCAGATTGTGGTCAGGTAGGAGCTGCGCTTCTTGCAGAGAATGGTCGCTACAGCAGATTGTGGTGGAACGGTGGACGATGGAACCCTGGTCGTGCGGTACAGCACTTAGTCGAAGAGGGCAGAGTTACGGTCATTGCAGAATCTGCGACATATCTTGAGCATGCCCAGCGTGTAATAACCGTTGCTCACACCACCAACGAAGCAATTGAAGGTTCACTCTTCGTAATGTGCGCGGGCGCGCTTGCAACACCTGCACTGCTTCTTCATTCTTCTCTCGAGCGTGCAGTATCCGGAATAGGTGATGGTCTTCAGAACCATCCCACCATTACGTTTACGGTTCAACTGAAGAATCAGATTGCCCAGCGTTTTGATGCTTCAGTTGTTCGTGAATCGCTGTCATCCTCGGGCGCCCAATTGCTGACGATTGCGTACGAACGAACAAACGCATCAGATGCAGCGAACGGTCTAATCTCGGTTTCACTAATGGACCCAGAGTCACGTGGTGGCGTGTGGCGCTCCAGCACCGCAATGCAAAATGACTTCAACATGCTGGCAACAATTCGCGACAGGGTTGCAATGCGCGAGGCCGTTCGCGAGTTGATTTCAACCGTTATGTGCGCCTCTTTTGCCGATATCTCCGAACAGGTGCTGGTTGATTCCGAGGGAACCACAGTTGAAGCTCTTGACGTAATGAAGAATGCTGATCTTGACGAATGGATCTCAGATCATCTGACAGTGGTTTCTCACGCCACTTCCTCTTGTCGAGAAATAGTTGAAGCCGATGGCAAGGTGCGTGGAGTGGGAAATTTGTACATTGCTGACTCGTCTATATTGCACAATGTGCCAACGTGCTCGCCGGCCGGACCTGTGGTCACTGAGGCAGCACGAATTGGTAGAGCAATTGGGGAGACATTGAAATGAGCTACACGTTGGGACTTCATGAACTGGGCGACGGTTGTCATGCGTACTTGCAACCAGATGGTGGTTGGGGCTGGTCAAATGCCGGACTGATTGTTGGCGATGGTGCGTCGTTGCTGGTTGACACATTATTTGACCTGAAAATCACACAACGCATGCTTGATTCCATGGTGTCCGCCACGCGCGGAGCGCCCATAACAACTGTGGTCAATACACATGCAAACGGTGACCATTGTTATGGAAACGAATTAGTTACCGGCGCAAACATCATTGCGTCGAAAGCTACAGCTCACGAGATGTCTGAAGTTCCTCCTGCCATGTTGGCTGCCTTGAATAGTGCACCAGGAGAGATTGGGGATCTATTCCGACATTTCTTTGGTGAGTTTGACTTCGAGGGCATCACTCCTGTGCTGCCCACCACTACTTTTTCCGGAAAATACAGCTGCGAAGTTGGCGGTCGTGTAATCGAATTGGTTGAAGTTGGGCCCGCTCATACGCAAGGAGACACATTGGTTTTTGTCCCAGATGCAAAGACTGTCTACACCGGCGACATCTTGTTTATCGGTGGTACCCCAGTTGTGTGGGTAGGACCTCTAGATAATTGGATCGCAGCATGTGATCTCATTTGTGCATCAGATGTTGACCACATAGTTCCGGGACATGGCCCGTTGACAGATAAGGCTGGAGTTACTGCGATTCGTGACTATCTCTCATTTGTGCAGAGCGAAGCAACCGAGCGATACAACGGCGGGATGGATGCATGGGATGCGGCCCGCGACATTGCCCTGAACGGTTTTGAAAAATGGGGAGAGTTTGGCCGACTGGCTGTCAATGTTGACACGGTGTACAGAACATTGAGCCCAGCCCATAAGAGCCCAGATGTTGTGGAGCAATTCAGGCGGATGTTTGCTCTTGAGTTAAAGCATTAACCTGTTGAATTTTTCGCCGCACAACAACTATCCAAGCAGTGAGTGCCACTAAACAAAAGAAGAACCATTGCATCGCGTATGAAAAATGCGTACCTTCGTCAAGTGGTGGAAGTGCCACCTTGGCGGGCCATTGTGAAGCGCTAGCGGGTGATTCCGTAATGAGTTGTATGAACATTGGCTCGACGGTTTTTCCAACGTGACCTGAAATCAGCGGAATATCAAAACGTTGAAATTCCGTGTTGCCAAATTCCTTTGAATCAATGGGGCCGAGCGCTGACCGAGTCTGTGAAGCGCGAAGGTACCCA
>CALPPK020000009.1 GCA_943325435.2 Bifidobacterium breve | reverse complement strand
CCGTCAACACCATAGGGGTTCTCGCGGTCGTTGCTCATCAGGTACTAGTCCACCACGACCATGTGCGAGGGGACGCATCGGTAGCCTGAAGAGATGACCGAGATCACCGATTCACCACGTTCGTACGTGTATCTCGATCATGCTGCAACGTCTCCGTTGCGTCCAGAGGCCCGTGATGCAATGGGCAAGTACGGCGACGTGATGTATGCAAACCCATCGGGTTCGCACCGATTCGCCCGAGAAGCCCGTCAGGTCATTGACGAAGCACGAGATGTGGTGGCTGAAGTCATCGGTTGTCGACCTGGTGAAGTGATTTTCACCAGTGGTGGAACCGAAGGCGCCAACGCTGCGGTTCTTGGCGCTACTCGTCGAACCGGCGGTACCGCAGTGTGTGGAGCTACCGAACACCATGCCGTGTTGCATTGTGTTGAGCACATAGATGGCACTGTGGTTCCCGTTACTACTGCAGGATCTGTTGACCCTGATGTCATGCGCGCTGTACTTACAGACCTAGACAACGTTGCTGTGGTGTCAGTAATGGCAGTGAACAACGAGACCGGTGCAATTTCAGATTTAGAACACATCTCGCATGCAGTTCGACGCCAGGCGCCTGACGCTCTGTTTCATACAGATGCTGTGCAGGCTGCGTGTTGGATTGACTTGCGAACAGTGTGGTCGCATGTTGATTGCCTCACTTTGTCAGCACACAAATTCGGCGGTCCTAAAGGAATGGGAATCATGGTGTTGCGTGAAGGCGCAACATTGGAACCACTAATTCTGGGTGGGGGACAAGAGCGTGATCGTCGCAGTGGCACGCATAACGTTGCCGGCATTGTGGGTACGTCTATTGCACTTTCGTTGACAGATCAAAATCGCAATTCTGAAGTTGCCAGGCTTGGCAAATTACGTGACCAATTGATTAATGGAATCACTTCTCGCATTGAGTGCGCTACGGCGACACTGGCGCCAGGAACTGGTACCGCTGGTACAGCACATGTGTGCCTAGAGAATCTTGAGAGCGAATCATTGTTGTACCTATTAGACGAGGCACATGTGTGTGTCTCGGCTGCATCGGCGTGTGCAAGTGGCGCAATGGAGCCATCACATGTCCTAGCGGCCATGGGTGTCTCGCGCGGACGTATTAAAGGTTCTTTGCGTTTCAGTCTTGGTCACACCACCACTGAAAGCGATGTTTCTGCTGCAATCGATGCGACAATTGCAGCGGCAGCACGACTGGGGGCGGTGACATCATGAAAGTTCTTTTAGCTATGTCTGGTGGCGTTGACTCTTCGGCTGCAGCACTGGTGTTGCGTGATCAAGGTCATGACGTTGTCGGAGTCACCATGCGTTTATGGGGTGGCGAAAGCGATACCGGTTGCTGTTCTGTATCTGATGTTGATGACGCTCGCAGAGTGGCGCAACAAGTTGGCATTGATCACTTGGTCTTTAACTTTTCCGAAGAATTTAACGAGCATGTAGTTGAACCGTATGTTGCTTCTCACGTTCAGGGCACCACGCCGAACCCTTGTATTGAATGCAATCGACACTTGAAGTTCGACAAACTTATTGAACGCGGTCGCGCATTGGGTTTTGATGCGGTTGCTACTGGCCACCATGCACGCGTGATTGATGTTGATGGCACCTTGCGGTTGGCACGTGGTGCAGATGCAGCAAAAGATCAGAGCTATGTCGTGCACATGTTGTCTGCTGAAGACCTTGCCTATGTCATGTTTCCGGTTGGTCATATGCAGAAATCAGATGTACGTGAATTGGCTACTAGCGGTGGTTTACGCACTGCAGCTAAACCCGACAGTCAAGACGTGTGCTTTATCGGTAGCACCATCGGTCGCGCCGGTTTCCTAGAGCCACGTCTTACGTTTAATACCGCAACGGTTGTTGATGGAACTGGCACGCAAGTAGGTGAAGTACCAGCGGTTGAATTAGTAACACTTGGTCAGCGTCGCGGTCTTGGCCTTGGTGGTGGCGACAAGCGCTATGTGGTGGCAGTTGATGTGCCATCGCGACGCGTTGTTGTTGGTGACGAAGCCGAGTTGTTTATTTCGCATACATCCATTGGCACGTTGTCGTGGCCATATTCAACTGATGTGTCGACTATTTCATCACGTGAAATTCTTGTGCAGGGAAGTGCTCATGGCGAGCGGTCCGCAGGCACCATCACTGTCACGGGTGACACTGCTGTTATTGCTTGGTCGCGCCCAACTCGCCGTATTTCACCAGGACAAACTGTGGTCTTCTATGACTCCACCGACATGGTTGTGCTTGGCGGCGGAATAGTTACTGAGTAATTGCCGAAAGCGCGGCAGTTAATCTGCGCGGAGCAATACAGAACATTTTCACGTGCAATGCTTCTGTTGTTCCCAAAGTCTTTGCGGTGATTGCTGACATCACTACTTTGTCAGCCTCGGTCAATGTGATGGTGAGGCGATCCCCGAATGTTCCACCTGTTAGGTCTGCTGCCTCGCCAACATCAGGTGTGCAAACTACTGACATGATTTTTGCTGAGGGCGACATGATTGTCTCGTGCAGCACCAAATGATCATGAACCACGATGCCCACGGGAACTAGCACCAACCAACGGCGTGCGAGTCGGTGAAGACGTTTTGGAATAGTCCGTGAGAGAAGAATTCCAAGAGCCACGAGTACGGCACCAAACGCATATTGCTGAGCGGCCAAAAGAAGGCTTCCGCCAACTAGCGAAGTGGTGTAAATCGCCCAAGCAAGAACTGCTGGCACAACGTACGGAAGTGGCGTACGCAATGCGAAACGTTTTTCGTCTCCGTAGGCGCCGCCTTGCACCATGACATCGACAAACACCGGTGATGCACACACGATCAGTGTCACCACAGAACAGAAAACTGCAATGGGCTGGTTCGCGACAATAGATATGACGACAGATAGTGGAACCACGATGCGAACGATGGTGAGAGACATTGGAGATGGAACCAATAAAGAGACTCCGACGCCTGTCCACAACAACCAACTCCATGTAAGGAGCACCCAACTGACTGAACGAGATGCATCGTCGGCAATTGTCTGCCACGGTGCCGAAAGTGCCAGAACAACCCAGGCCAAAAGGACAACTGACACCGCAATACGCTCGGGGCGAAGTGGGAGGAGTTTTGCCATGTCTCTAGCCTTACCTGCAGAGGTCTCTGTCACAGAATTTTCCAATTCGTTTCCCAGTTAGGACTACTGATACCAATGGGTATGGGCTTTTCGGCTCCGTCGCTAAAGGAGGACAGGTGAATTCAGATAACGGCCACTCGCCACGTCCTGGCGCCACCTTCGGCGTCGGTAGTTTGCCTCACCGCAGCGTCTCCGCTGCGCTCGATTTCGTATGGCGCTCTACCGATGTGGTCACCATTCCATCTCTTCCTCGTCGTTCTCCTGCCGAAGGAATGATTGCTCAGGCGCTCGTTGGAATTGAAGGAGTATCCGTTGGTCAGTACGGCGGCATCAGTGTCGACGTGTCATCGCTTGATATTGATCAATTCATAACAACTGATTTGAATTCAGATGCGTACGGGTCATTCCTTGCGTTTCTTGAAAGTTTTCCTGTTCGTAATTCAGGTATCCATACAGTGAAGTGGCAATTTGTCGGACCAGTGACCTTAGGTATTGCTTTGGTGCGCATTGGTCTAGAGCCTCGAATCGCTTTTCCACTTGCTTTGCAAGCAGTGCGCGCACACGTCAGTGCATTGCAAGACGAAGTAGCTCGTGTGTGCGAGGGCGTCACTCAGATCATCATGCTTGATGAGCCATCTATGCCTGATGCGCTTGAACCAGGTTTCTCTATTTCGACAGAAGAAGTCATCGACCTCATTTCTGGTGCATTGGCAGCAGTAACAAGCGAAAACATCAGCGGCCTGCATTGTTGTGGCAGAACCGACTGGGGCGCCATGCTTGCGACCGGTGCAAATGTTCTATCTGTTCCTGTGCCGTCTCCTTCAAACGACGAAGACATGGGGGAGATGTTGGTTGCGGCAAGCCGTATCTCTGATCATCTTGAACATGGTGGTCGCATTGCATGGGGTGCCGTACGAACAGATGGGCCAATTGCAATTAGCGCTGAGCGTCCTTGGAAAACCCTCATGGAAGTGATGTGTGCATTAGTCAAAGCTGGTGTTGACCCACTTCTTGTTCGCCGTATGAGTTACATCACGCCTGCGTGTGGGCTTGGCTCGCATTCTGATGGTGTGGCGGAACGAGTGTTTTCGCATGTTCGCAATGTCTCCATGAAGGTGGGCCAGCAAGCCACGGCTTCGCGCTTGACACTTGGCTCGTAGGGGCACGGATTGCCGTACCCCTTTAGTAGTTTGTAGGTGATGTCGCGCACGCCTTCTCCTCAGAAACGTATGGAAGAACTGCGCAAGCAGGTGCAGTATCACAATGCTCGGTATCACGGACATGACGACCCCGAAATTAGCGATGCTGAATTCGATGAGATGGCGCGCGAATTACGCCAATTAGAGATTGAACATCCTGAATTAGTCGATGATTCTTCGCCAACGCTTTCGGTGGGTTCTGCTGCCATCACCACATTCGACCCTGTGGTGCACCGCGTGCCTATGACCAGTCTTGATAACGCGATGGATGAATCTGAATTGCGTGCATGGGGTGATCGGGTAGCGAAGGGGCTGGGTGATCAGACCGTTCGGTATGTGTGCGAACTCAAAATTGATGGTCTCGCAATCAGTATTCGCTATGAGAACGGCATACTTGTGCAAGCAGCCACCCGAGGTGACGGCAAAGTAGGTGAGGATGTCACGGCAAACGTGGCAACTATCTCGTCGTTGCCGAAACACATTGCGTCTGCGCCGGAAGTTGTGGAAGTGCGTGGCGAAATATTCATGTCAATTGCCGCATTTGAAAAACTGAAGGCAGAACGCGAAGCAGAAAACCTTGAACGAGTTGGTAATGGCCGATCACCACTTCCTGTTCCTGTAAATCCGCGAAATGCAGGTGCCGGAAGTTTGCGACAAAAAGATCCATCCATAACCGCGAAGCGCGACATGTCGTTATGGTCATACCAATTGGGTGAAGTTATTAGTGGTCCTGAATTCTCTAGCCACCACGACACGCTTGAATTTTTGCGCACACTTGGTTTTCCTGTTAACCCAGCAATCACCATTGTTGATTCCATTGAAGCGGTCACGCAGTTTTGTAATGAGTGGAAAGAACGTCGTCATGAATTGCCATATGAAATAGATGGCGTTGTCATCAAAGTTGATGACCTCAGTCAGCGTGAACAATTAGGTTTCACTTCGCGCGCGCCCCGATGGGCAATTGCCTTCAAGTTCCCTCCAGAAGAAAAGCACACACTGCTACTTGATATCCAGGTATCGGTTGGTCGTACTGGTCGCACCACGCCGTTTGCAGTACTCGAGCCAGTGTTTGTGGGCGGGTCCACAGTGGGCATGGCCACATTGCATAACCGTGATCAGGTGGCGGCGAAAGATGTTCGGCCCGGCGACACAGTTGTGGTGCGAAAAGCGGGTGACGTGATTCCCGAAGTAGTGGGGCCAGTGCTGTCGAAGCGTCCCAAAAACTCTGAACCGTGGGTGTTTCCAACGCAGTGCCCATGCCCAGTGAAATCAACTCTTGTCAAGCTTGATGATGTCGCCGATACGCGATGTGTTGAGCCGAATTGTCCGTTCCAACGCGACCAACGCATTATGTATTTCGCATCACGTGGGGCAATGGATATCGAAGGTCTCGGTGATCGAACAGTATTCGCATTATCTGATGCTGGGCTCGTTGCTGATGTTGGTGATTTGTATTCAGTGACGGTGGAGCAGTTATTAACGCTCGAAGGTTTTGCAGAACTCAGCGCTCAGAATCTCGTTGCATCAATTCAGGCATCTCGTTCACGGCCGTTGCCAAAATTGCTTACAGCTCTTGGCATTAAAAATCTTGGTCCAGCCGCTGCAGAATCACTTGCTTCAGAATTTGGTTCACTTGACGCAATTGCAATCGCAACAGCAGATGAGTTGTCTGCAGTTGATGGAGTCGGTGGTGTCATCGCTGCATCAATCACATCGTGGTTTGCGATTTCTGAGAATGCAGCAATCATCAAAAAATTGCGAGATGCGGGCGTTGAGTTTGGACGAGTTGAAATCAGCACGCTTCCTCAAACACTCACTGGTAAAGCAGTGGTGGTCACTGGTTCGCTTTCTGCGTATTCACGTGACGGGGCAGAAGAAGCTATTAAGAGTCGTGGTGGAAAGAGTCCCGGAAGCGTGAGCGCAAAGACATTTGCAGTGGTACTTGGTGAATCACCAGGAGCAAGCAAAGTCACGAAGGCAGAGCAATTAGGTATTCCTGTACTTGACGAAGCCGGATTCGAGATCTTGCTTGCGACGGGTGAGTTGCCCGCCTAGTTGGCGTCAAACTCCCACGTAAACGAACGGGCCTTTTGGGGGCCTTCAATTATTTTCCAATAGAGCACCGTTGCGGTATGCGTTCCCTGAGTCAGCGTCGGGATTGGTGCGCCCTCTTGCGGCAAGAAACTAATGGTGTAGTTGCCGGGGTCGTAAATAGCTGTCGGTGGAATTTCTACTTGTGCACCAGGTTTCGGTGTAGCGCCATTGTCTGTTAGTTCGTCGAGACGTGTTGTTGTGAGTTCGATGCCGTCGATGGTGAGTGATGCGTTGTACCCATCGATGAAGTCAACAAAAATCTGACTCTGTTGGAGCACCTGATCTCCGGGACCAGGGGTCATGCGTTCAATCGCCTCAGGAAGGCGTTGGGCGTCGCGGCCAGTCGAACCGGAGTTGAAGCCCGTGATAATGGCAAAGAGGCCAATTGCCACTCCGGCGCTCACTATGAGGGTTTCCTTATTAATCGGGCGTTTCATGGCTCCATTCTCCCTGAAAATGGCTCCGAATCCCCTCTCCGTGGCATACACGGTAGGTTTTATGGGTCATGAGCGAGCCACAGAACATGCCCGGCACAGTGCTGTCCGGGAGATACCAACTCGATCAAGTTCGGGTGGAGTCTGCCGGCTCGTCCTCAGGTGTCCTGCAGTACGACGCAACGGACCTCTCGTCTCTTGAAGCAATCTCAGTGCGCATCGTGGCGCTCAGCCAGTTAATTGACCCTGCACTTGGGTCGACAACCCCTGACGACGCTCTTGCCGCCTTTGAACAGCAATTTGATATCGCATCCAGTCTTCGTCACCCGTGCATCGAGTCAGTACTTGACCATGGCGAGGTAACCCTCGATGGCGAGAGGTACGTCTTTGTGGTCGGCGAGCGTCTTGCCGGCGGGTCACTTCGGGAGTTTCTTGACCGCGGTCGCAGGCTCACCCCATCCCAGGCCCTCATCGTCGGAATCGACATCTGCCGTGCCCTTGATGCGGCAGCCAAGCAGGGCATCAGCCACAGCGACCTTCGCCCGTCTCGGTTGGTCTTTGGACTTGACCGCCGTGTACGGCTTGTCGGTTTCGGAGCTCCACTTCGTCCGCTTGATGCGCTCGGACTTGAGCAGGCCACATACAGCGCTCCTGAATTGGCAGAGGGCGGAGCACGCAGTGCGTCATCTGATGTGTATTCGCTCGCACTGATACTTGTCGAGTCGATGACTGGTGATGTTCCGTTCGCCGGAGAAACAGTTGCTGCGGCATTCGCAAATCGTTCGGGCAAGTTGTTGCCAGTGAATGCAGATTTTGGTGCGTTGGCACAAGTGCTTGAACATGCTGGTCGACCAACTGCATCAGAGAGATTCTCTCCGCGCGAGTTTGGACAAGCTCTTGTTCAGTCTGCAGAGAATTTGCCACGACCAACTCCCATTGATGTTGTCGGTACCGGATTGTTCGATTCTGAAGTTGCAGTGACAGATCCGTCGCAACCAGTTGTACGTCCTGACATTTCGATGATGCCGCCGATTGAAAATGTTGCACCGAACGAACCAATTCTTATTCGTACGACTCCGAAGTTTGGTGGTAGTGAAGTTATTGATGCTCCGACTGCATTGATTGTGACTGATGGTTCTGCCGGAACTCCGCTTACCATCGGCGGTGACGACACTGGTCCAATCGCGATGGATGCCGATTCATTGCGGGTTCTTGCCGCTGAAGACCCCACTTCTCAAGTTGTTCGACCAAAGAAGCGTTGGGGCCGCCGTATTGCAATAGGCGTTGTAGTTATTGCCCTTATTGCTGGTGCAGGGGTTGGTGCATATTTCACTGTTCTCAACCCGAAGAACCCAGTTCCGGCACTCGTGGGCTTAACGGAAGCGGAAGCACGTAACCAAGTGTCTCCTTTCGGCTGGGGAATCACTGTTGTTAAAGAGCGCAGTGACAGCGTGCAGGCCGGGCAAATCATTCGCACGGACCCTGTGCTTGGCGCCAACCTTGCAAAGCGTGACGGAATAACCATGGTCGTTTCTGAAGGGCCAACACTTTCTGTTCTGATTGAACTTGCGGGGCTCACTGCCGATGATGCAAAAGCAAAATTGGCAGAACTTGGTCTTGAAGCCGCACCAATTGATACGGCCGATGAAGCTGTTGCAATCGGCACTGTTGTGTCGTGGACTGTTCCTGATCAGCCAACATTGAAAGTTGGCGATTCAGTTGTCAAGGGAACGACTGTTGCAATCAATGTTTCTACAGGGCCAGCTTTGCGTGAAGTTCCGAATGTTCTCGGTATGACTCTTGAAGTAGCGACTGCAAAACTGACAGAACTTGGTCTGGTCGTTGTTGAAGCTCCAGCGATGGGAAGCCCAGATGTTCCTGCTGGACAAATATCTGTTCAAGTACCTGTCGCGGCTGAAAAGTTGGCAAAGGGTGGCACAGTCACCATCACGGTGTCAAAGGGTCAAACCACAACATTGATCCCGACGATTTATGGCAAAGACCTCGCCGCTGTGAAAGAACGCCTACTGAAGTACGGAATGGTGATCGGCAAGGTCACCGGAAACACAAAGCGTGGACTGAGGAGTGCCCTCATTGACGGCAAAGTCGTCAAGAATTATGCGCGTGTGATCGTCGGTAAGACCGTCGACCTCGTCTTCCCCTAATCTCGTTTCTGTCGGCGCTGTGCCGATTCTCAACGAGGGGGTTTCCATGGGAGCACTAGACGGACGCGTAGCGATAATTACCGGAGCAGGGCGCGGCATTGGCCGTGAACATGCGCTTCTTTTTGCGGCCGAGGGCGCAAAGGTGGTTGTAAATGACTTAGGCGGCGCGAACGATGGTTCAGGCGAAGACGCAGCACCAGCACAACAAGTCGTAAACGAAATCAAAGCCATGGGCGGCGAAGCTGTAGCAAACTTCGACAACGTTGCAGATTGGGAAGGCGCACAGCGCATGATCAATGCCGCTGTTGAAACTTTCGGAGACCTTGACATCTTGGTAAACAATGCAGGCATCTTGCGTGACCGTGTGTTGGTCAATATGACTGAGAGCGAATGGGATGCAGTCATCACTGTTCACCTCAAGGGACACTTCGCACCATCGCGTTGGGCCGCTGCGTATTGGCGTGAGCAGTTCAAAGCTGGCGTTACAAAACAACGCCACATTGTCCATACGTCTTCTACGTCTGGATTGTTTTCTAACCCAGGACAATCGAACTACGGTGCAGCAAAAACTGGAATCGCAACGTTTTCACAAATTCTTGCTAAGGAGCTCAGTCGTTACAACGTAAAGAGCAACTCCATTGCTCCCGGTGCTCGTACCCGCTTGACTCTTGCAACACCAGGTCTTGGCGATCGAATTGGCGCACCTACCGACGCAGCAAAGTTTGACGAATGGGACCCAGCGAATATTTCGCCATTGGTGTGCTATCTATCATCTGAAGCTTGTGAATTCACAGGTGAAACGTTTTATGTCGCCGCAGGTGAAGTCACGCGCATCAAATCATGGGAACGAGCAGAGACCGTGAATCAGAATGATCGCTGGGAAGTGTCCAAACTCACAGAAGCGCTCAACGCAATGGCCGCTGAGGTGAAGAAGTAAACAACTAAACTGGAATTCCTCCCATGAATTCCCGCGACGACAAGAACGAAGAGCTAGCCCCACACGGGAAAGCAACAATCACCTTTGAACAAGGTGGTGTCGACGAAGTATCTGTTGTTCCGTGGACCCAAATGATTCCACGGCGGCTCGCGCGAAAAGTTGGGCTGACAAAAAAATGGGCAACGCTTTTTGTTGTGCTCGCAGGACTATTTACCACTAGTGCCACCATCACAATCTTGGTGGTGTCATTAGAGACCATTGCAACTGACTTGAACTCGTCTGTCAGTGTTTTGAACTGGTCAATTACGGGGCCAATGTTGGCGTTCGGTGTTGTAGGTCCTGCCTACGGAAAAATCGGAGATCTGTACGGCCATAAGAAGGTCTACGTCTTTGGACTTTTGTTTGCCGGAATCTTTGCGGGTTTAACTGCGGTTGCATGGAATGCCACTTCGATGGTGGTGTTTCGGTTGTTGTCTGCGACTGCTGGTTCTGCAACTGGCCCAGCAGCCATGGCCTATGTGAACAGATTGTTTGAGCCGAATGAACGGGTTCGTCCATTGGGGCTGTGGAGTTTTGTTACGGCGGGCGCACCGGTTTTAGGTGTTGTCATCGGTGGCCCAGTTATCTCCGCAATTGGGTGGCGCATGATTTTTATTGTGCAGGCTCCGTTATTGCTTGGTGCCGCAATGCTGGCGTGGTACCTGTTGCCACAAACCACGCGGTCTAAGAGTGTGAAGTTTGATGTCAAGGGGTCAGTCACCCTTGGCTTTGGTGCCACCTTGTTCCTGCTCACAATAAATCGCGGACATAGTTGGGGTTGGACGTCTCCAGCCATTCTTGTTTTTGCCGTTCTATCGTTGTCGTCTTTGTGGTTATTCATTCGCACTGAACGAGTTGCGGAAGCTCCGTTGATGCCATTGCACTGGTTACGTACGCCAAACATAATTCTGCCAATTGCGATTCAATCGCTAATTAACTTTGCCTACATGGGTGGATTCATCGTGGTGCCACAAATGCTCGAAAGGGGTTTGGGCTACTCCGCATCTCACGTGGGGTGGTTGATTATTGCTCGACCATTGACATTT
>CALPPK020000008.1 GCA_943325435.2 Bifidobacterium breve | reverse complement strand
TCATTCATTGAAGCTCTTTCTTCACTCACTACATCGGAGATAATTCGTGTCCTCTCATAGCCTCGGCCAACAAATGAAGCAGGGGCTTGATGCCCCGATCTGTCTCACATGGGAACTCACCTATGCGTGCAACTTGGCATGCGTGCATTGTTTGTCAAGTAGCGGACAACGCGACGATCGTGAATTGTCAACCGAACAAGCGAAAGCTGTTCTTGATGAATTAGCGGCACTGCAAGTGTTTTACATCAACATCGGTGGTGGCGAACCAATGATTCGCCGTGACTTCTTCGAAATTGTTGAGCATTCGATTGCTAACAACATTGGTGTCAAGTTCTCAACGAACGGTGCATTCATCGACAAGAAAAATGCCGAGCGTCTTGCAGCTATGGATTACCTCGATATTCAAATCAGTCTCGATGGCACAGACGCAGTTACCAACGACGCAGTACGTGGCGAAGGTTCATATGACACTGCAATTCGTGCAATGGACAATTTGAAGGCTGCTGGATTTGGGCAATTCAAAATCTCAGTCGTTGTTACACGCCACAACGTTGACCAACTCGATGAATTCAAAGCTCTTGCTGATTCATACGGAGCTCAGTTGCGCATCACACGGTTACGCCCAGCTGGTCGTGGTGCAGATACCTGGGATGAACTTCACCCTACGAATGCACAACAGCGCCAGATCTACAACTGGTTGCTTGCGCACGGAGAAAACGTTCTCACCGGCGACTCGTTCTTCCACCTCAATGCATTCGGTGAATCACTGCCGGGCTTGAACCTGTGTGGTGCTGGCCGAGTGGTGTGCCTCATTGACCCAATCGGTGATGTCTACGCGTGTCCATTTGTTATTCACGACACCTTCAAGGCGGGCAATGTTCTTGAAGATGGTGGTTTCACCCACGTGTGGCGCGAATCAGATCTATTCACTGAACTGCGTGAGCCACAAAGTGCAGGTGCATGTGCTTCATGTGGCGCATTCGACGCTTGCCAAGGTGGCTGCATGGCCGCCAAGTTCTTCACCGGACTTCCCTTAGATGGCCCAGACCCTGAATGTGTAACAGGCCATGGCGAAGTGCTCTTGCCTTCAGTGCCTGTCTCACTTGTTCCCCGCCCATCAATGGACCATTCAAAGCCAGCACGAACCCTCATAAAGAGTAAAGTTTCTACGTGAATTCTTTTGTCGCAGTACTTGCGATCATCATCGCGTATTTCTGCGGCACCTTGCCCATTGCAATTCTGATTGCGAAGTCCAAAGGCATCGACATCACAACATTCGGTTCAGGTAATCCGGGTGCAAGCAATGTCGCCCGAGCTCTCGGTACTAAGTACGGCATTCTTGTTTTCGTCGGCGATGCACTAAAGGGCGCGCTTCCCGTCGCTGCCGTTTTGTCGAATCGCCCAATTGCGTATGCATGTGCAGCTGCAACCGTGTTAGGTCATGTATTTCCGATTACAAGGAAGTTCAAAGGCGGCAAGGGTGTCGCAACTGGAGCCGGAAGCTTGTTGCCTCTCCACCCCTTCCTTCTCATCGGCGCTGCTCTGACTTGGTTGCTCGTAACAAAAGTTTCGAAGAAGGCGTCCATCGCATCAATAGCAACTGTGCCGATGTTGGTTGTCGCGTTCATCATTAGCGGAACACCAGGGTGGGAAATTTTCGCACTTATCGGAATTGGTGCCTTGGTAGAGATTCGACATGCATCGAATATCAAGCGTCTGTTGTCGGGAACTGAGCCCCCTGTCACGGGCTCAACCGTCTAATCTCAATCCGTGCTCTCGTTTCTCGATTCATTCTTTAATTGGCTCGAGCATTATTCAGGGTCACCATGGTTCTATGTAGTGATTTTTTCCATTGCGCTACTTGATTCTGTTGTCCCTGTAGTTCCCAGTGAATCACTAGTCATCATTGGTGGAGTCAGTGCCGGCCTGCACCAACTTCATTGGTCGTTAGTAATTGTCGCAGCCGCTGCTGGTGCTTTTGCCGGAGACAACATCAGTTATCAAATTGGTAATCAGTTCTCAACTTCAATTCGTAAGAGATACGAACGGAGCGTTAAAGGTCAACGACGGCTTCAGTGGGCACACAACCAAATACAGCTGCGTGGTGGCGAACTTTTAATTACTGCGCGTTTTATCCCAGGTGGGAGAACACTTCTGACTCTCAGTTGTGGCATCACTAACCAAGACCGACGTTGGTTCATGAAATGGATTGCAATTGCAACTCCAATCTGGGCAATGTACGGAACCCTTCTTGGCTTTATAGGTGGTCGGTCATTTCAAGACAACCACACAAAGGCTTTTCTTGTGGCCTTTTCAATTGCAATCGGCGCAACCCTAACGTTAGAAATTGTTCGACATTTTCGTAACCGTTTTGGGTCATCGGCAACAACTCCTCACAATTGATATGACAACAACACGTCTGAACTCCACGAATTCAATTGTCTTGCTGTTACCACTAGGTTCATTTGAACAGCACGGGCCACATTTGCCTCTAGATACAGACACCATCATTATTGATGCAGTTGTTACCCAGGCGCTAGACGATTCGCACATCAACGCAAGCTCATTCATGGTTGCACCAACTATTGCAATCTCTGCAAGTGATGAGCATGCCGGATTCCGCGGAACACTGAGCACAGGGTCTGAGGCCTTGGCCGATTCTGTTGTCGCAATTTGTCGTTCAGCATCGTGGGCGCAAGGTGTATGCATTGTGAATGGGCACGGTGGAAATACAGATGCACTTGCGAGCATTAGTTCAGCATTGACATACGAAAACATCAGACATTCACTGTGGTCTCTACCTTCTTATGAAGGCGCTGATATGCATGCCGGACACACGGAAACCTCAGTAATGCTCCATGTGGCGCCTGCAAAAGTGCAAAAAGACCGCATCGAACCCGGAACTGTCGGCGACGCATCAAATCTTGTGGCACAAATGCGCACGAGTGGTGTCGTTGGTGTCTCTGCCAATGGCGTTCTCGGTGATCCGACAACTGCAACTAGCGAACACGGCGTTGCCGTAATGAAGTTGTATTCGTCAAGTCTTGCGAAGCATCTTGCAACTCTTTCCAAAGAATGGATTAGTGATGCGCAATGACCGTCAGACTTGTTCCTGACGATCAATGGTTTCGTTCTCGTAACGCGAATGGTGTTCTTGCTGGTTCACCACTTACATACTTCGGTGTAACAGATGCTGGGTCAAGAATTTTGGACGCCATCGAAACCAATTCAGTGTTGCCAGACAATCACACGCAGTTAACGGATCGTTTGTTGGCCACCGGAGCTGTTCACCCTGTGCCGAATAACTCTGCAGCCCTTTCTGACATCACTGTGGTGATTCCTGCCTACATCACCAGTGCAGAATCTCTTGCGGATCTAAAAGAACTTGTTGTATCTCTCGCTGGGCTCACAATCATCATTGTGGATGATGCATCGCCACATTCTGTAAACATTGTCGGTGCTCGTGTTATCCGGCATGACACAAACAAAGGACCAGGGGCTGCTCGCAATACTGGCATCGCGGCCGTTACAACAACAGTGGTGGCATGTATAGACACGGATGTCATGGTCACTTCACAGCAAATTGCCACACTTGCTGCATATGTCATTGATACTCACGTTGGAGCCGTAGCTCCCCGAATCACATGCATAAACAATCAAACATTCATTAGTGAGTTTGAGTTTCATCATTCACCTCTAGACCTTGGCACTATTGCGGCCCTTGTTCGGCCTATGTCTCGCGTGTCATACCTTCCCGCAACTGTTCTTGTCTGCAATGTGCAATTGCTTCACAAGGCTGGGGGATTTGATGATTCAATCCGAATGGGAGAAGACGTCGATTTAGTGTGGAGATTGATTGAGAACGGAATCAGTTGTCGTTACGTACCTTCGATTGAATGTCCGCATAAACCACGTTCATCAATGAGAAAGATGCTGAAACAGCGTTATGACTACGGCACCAGTGCCGCACAGCTTGACCAGCGCCACCCACGTGCTGCGTCTCCGTTACGTGCCAATGGATTGTTATTGACAACGGCGACCGCCGTATTGATGGGCTACCTCTATTTCGCAATGATTCTCACCATTCCAACAATGCTGTATTTCATCGTTTCCCTGCGTTCAACGTCTATTCCTATCGGTACTCGTGTACGACTTGCATTGAAGGGTCTCGTCAGTACTACTCGACTGCTTGCGCGAGCCATCGTGCGGGCGTGGTGGCCGCTTTTTTTCATAGCGTCTATTGTTTCGCTACGCCTCGGTGCCATGTTGATCTTCAGTGTTTTTATTCCACCAATAGTTGGGATTCTCCGAAAAAAACCGGGCTACCCCATTCGTTATCTCGTGATGCGCATATTTGAGAACTTCGCATATGGAGCAGGCGTCTGGGTTGGCGCTTTACGCGCACGTTCATTGCGTTGCTTGTTGCCGGTGATTACTGTGCGGCGTTCAATCGCGCGCTGATGTCATTGCATTCTTCGCAGACTGAAGCAGGAATGACTCCCCATCGCATGAGGCGAGAAAAAATCGCACATCCAAGGCAATAGCCCACGAATGCTTCAAGCGAAGCAGCACCGGCCAACATTGCGGCAACAACACGAGACGCGGTGTGTAAATCAAGAATCCACAACACTGATGCGGCAATGGAAAAAGCTGCTCCTATGCCTTGAGCAAAACGCTTCGGAGGTCCGGCGACAAAAACATGGTCCCGCTTCAATCGTGGCGTGATGACTTCAGTAGCAATGCGGCCAAGGGGGCTGAGCAGTGGACCTGTTAGTACTCGAGCAACGAAGCCATACGTCAGCGGCACAAGTACCCATGGATTTCCGGTAACCACGAATAGAACGCTCATCACAACTGCACCCGTAGCAACAATGCGTGCCGAGGTCTCGTTCACTGGATTGGGAAATCCAAACACTTTTGCCATGCGCCTACGATATGGCCAATTTCCCATCTGACCACTCGGGATTTGCCCACCCGAGTACGGTTCATGGGGTGACTATTCGCCTCACCGTCCGCAGAGCCGACTGGCTTGCCCATGTTCATGGCGTAGCTGATGCAACTCCTGGGCTTGTTCCTGTCGTTAAAGGAAACGGTTACGGATTTCGCCGATGGAACCTAATGGAGATCGCTGGTGAATTGTCGCGTGAGGTTGCGGTAGGGACAGTGTTCGAAGTTCGTGATACGCCTTCGCATCTCACACCCATTGTTCTGACACCAACAATGACTGCACCACCAAAGAACTTGCCACTGAACACAGTTCTAACAGTTGGAAGCCCACATCATGTTGTGGCTCTCACTCGAGCACAGTGGCGCGGCGATGTCATTGTTAAGTTGCAATCATCAACAAAGCGTTTCGGAGTGACCCACGCAAACTTGCAACCACTACTGTCGGATATTGCTCTTGCGCAATTCACTATTCGTGGTTTTGCGATTCATCCACCAATTTCTGGTGACATGGCCATGCATCTAGCGGACATTACCCAGTGGTTAGATCACATTGATCCATCGCTTCCGGTGTACATAAGCCACCTTGACCCTGCGACGTATGCAGCATTACGTCGTGATTATCCGACGCGCGAATTTCGCATGCGTCTCGGTACATCATTGTGGCACGGTGACAAATCGACCATGCATCTGTCGGCTGACATTGTTGATCATCACCCAGTGGAATCAGGGTCTTTTGCGGGTTATACGCAGGTTCCCATCAAAGGGCCCGGCGAAATAGTCATTGTCGGTTGCGGCACAGCACATGGTGTTGTTCCGTTGCTTGACGGACGCAGCCCATTCCATTTTCAACGTCAGCGGCTAAACATGCTCGAACCATCTCACATGCACACTTCGATGTTGTTTGTTGCGCGTGGTCGACCTATCCCGAGCATCGGCGAATGGATAGATGTCCAGCAACCACTCACTCGAGTACAGGTTGACTTACTGCAGTGGGTGTAACTCCACCGCTGCGATGACGATTAGTAAGGAGTAGAGGCCATGCGGTTAAGACCGCGCCAGCCGACTGCCGCTGCACCAATGAGTCCGCCCTGGTCAGCTAAACGTGATGGGACAATTCTTGCACCACGAGAAAATTCAAGTCCGCATAATTCATCAAGAGTGCGTTGAGCCGAATTAAAAAATGTTGCGCCAAAGCCAAGCGCAACACTTCCGCCTACACACACAAGTTGCAGATCAAGAAGATTGCACACTGAAGCAACGCCACGACCAACAAGTCGTCCGGTGCGCACCATGATCTCGTACGTTGGCTGTGTCGGGGAACGGCCTGTAATGGCTTCGATCGCTGGGCCAGAAGCCTCAGCCTCAAGGCATCCACGACCCCCACACGCACACCTTCGGCCGTTTGGCTCGACAATTACGTGCCCAATATGGCCCGCATTTCCACTGTTGCCTTCAAGCAATTGCCCATTCAGCACAATTCCGCCACCAACGCCAGTGGAGACCACCATGGCCATGAAGTTGTCTACGCCGCGTGCCCCACCGACCCAGCCTTCTGCAAGGGCAAGTGCTTTCGCATCACCATCACCAAAAACTGGCAAGCCAGTGATGTCGACTAATCGATCACGTAATGGAAAATCACGCCACTGAGGAATATTGAGCGGTGAAACAGATTCAAGATTGTGAGTGCTCGGACCGGCGCATGCAACACCAATTGTCAACGGACTCTCACCATGATGTTCACGTGCACGCGCAAGTTGTTGTTGCACTGCTTCAGCTATGTCAGAGAAAAGATCTTCGGCATTGTCGCGCGGGTTCACTGCAACAGAGGTGCGGTCAATCAGCTCGCCCTCGCGAGTAACTAAACCAACTGCACACTTGGTGCCACCAATATCAATCGACAATGACAATTGCATGAGGTATCTAGTGTGCCAAAGAGTCGAGCAGATTTGCGACATTCACATGACTGGCTACACGCAAATTGTCTAGTATTTATAGGCTATGCATAGTTCGTACGATAAGAATGTGCATCCACAATGGAAACAATCACTGACTGACGTGATGTCGACTGATTCCGCTAACGAACTTGCAGCATTCATAAAACATGAACGAGAGCACTTCAATGTATTTCCACCGCACGATCAGGTGTTTTCAGCATTGTCATTCGTCGGCCCAACTGATGTCCCAGTTGTGATTCTCGGACAAGATCCGTATCACCAACGCGGTCAAGCACATGGTCTGAGTTTTTCCGTGCGACCAGGTGTCGCTATTCCCCCATCACTTCGAAACATTTTTACTGAGCGTGAAAATGACATCGAACTGAAACCGCCAATGCACGGAACCCTCACACCATGGGCACAACAAGGCGTACTGCTACTTAACACATCACTCACTGTTCGTGAAGGCGATGCCGGTAGTCATGCAAAAATGGGCTGGGAAGCAATCACTGACCAGATCATTCGTACTGTGAATGAAAACAGCCAACGATGCGTATTCATCTTGTGGGGCGCACACGCTCAGACCAAGAAAAAGTTGATTACACAGGGCCATCACGCAATTCTCGAGGCACCTCACCCGTCGCCATTATCGGCGTATCGGGGGTTCTTTGGCAGCAAACCTTTCTCTCGCACCAACGCGCTGTTACAAGAGGCTGGCCGAGCACCAATCGACTGGAGCCTCTAAGCAGGCACTTGCTGTGTGATGCAGTGGATGCCTCCACCACCGACAGCAAGTATGCGACCAATGTCAAGCGGCACCATGTCACGACCCGGGAAGAATTCGCCGATCATCTGCACGATGTCACTGTCTGCATCATTGCCCGTCACTGGGATTACGACAAAGTTATTTCCTACGTAAAGATTTAGATACGGGACAACTACACGACCAGAATCAGTATCGACGAATGGCAATACAGGAACAACATCAACTTTCAATTGTTGTCCACCACCAGACACAGAAGAGCGAGCTACTTTTTCATTAATGAACATGCGCACATAATCGTCTTCACCCGCATCATTGCATCCTTGCAATAACACGTGCCCTCGTTTAGTGAACGCAGCAACATTGTCAACGTGACCATCGGTGTCATGATCAAGTGCAAGCCCATGCGGCAACCACACCACCGATGAAACTCCGAGTTCATTCTTCAACACAGTCTCAATTTCAAGTTGTGACATCCCGGGATTGCGGTTCGGGTGCAACAAACACTGCATTGTCGTCACCAGAGTTCCCGCACCATCTACGTTGATGGAACCGCCCTCAAGAACCATTGAAACACTACGTTTTTGTTGGTTTTGTTGAGACAAGACCCGAGATGCCAATTGGGCATCCTGATCATGAGGAACAAACTTTTGTCCCCAACCGTTAAACACGAAATCGATCCCGACAATGCCCCCATCAGATTCACGAACATAGATTGGTCCGCTATCACGACACCATGAATCGTCAATGGGAATACTTGTGATGGTGACTCCAGTGCCACATAACAACTCAGCACGTTCACTATGTTTTGGGTCGACAACCATGGTCACTGGTTCATACATTGCAATAGTGTTTGCAAGTTCCGCGTAGGCACGTTCAGCTTCAGCTATCTGTCCGTCCCAAATATCATCGCGCGACGGCCAACACATCAGAGTGTTCTGGTGCGGTTCAAATTCAGCAGGCATTACCCGTGGAAATGTAGACATTCGATTACCTCTAATTGGCGGGGTGCGAAAAATAACCATCGCTGCCGTCAAGTGTGAGAAGTGTTCCGTACAGTTCCGGACGGCGATCGCGAAACAGGCCCCACGATGATCGAACTGCTGCCAATGCAGAACGATCAAAAGTGGCATGTATCACTTCTTCTGAATCACGACCAGCTTCAGCAACTAGTGCCCCGGTGTTGTCGGCAATGAACGACGAGCCGTAGAAATTCACTTCAGTTGAGTTCTGAACTTCGCGGCCGATTCTGTTCGCTGCCATTACAGGTAAAAGATTTGCTGCGGCATGACCTTGCATCACACGCTGCCAATGACGTGATGAATCCCATGTTGGATCTTGCGGTTCACTACCAATAGCCGTGGGATACAAAATGCACTCGGCTCCTTGTAATGCCATCGCCCGTGCTGCCTCAGGAAACCACTGATCCCAACAAATGCCGACACCAACTCTCCCGTGCTTCGTAGCCCACACACGAAATCCTGTATCTCCAGGACTGAAGTAAAACTTCTCGGAATAGCCAGGTCCGTCAGGAATATGGCTCTTGCGATACACACCCATTTGAGAACCATCAGCATCAACCATGACAACTGTGTTGAACAATGCATTACCCGCGCGTTCGTACACACTGAGTGGCAATACCACATTCAATTCAGCAGCAATTTTTTGAAAATGTGAAATTGTTGGATTTTCGTCAATGGACATCGCTCGCTGGTGGTGCACTGCATCATGTTCTTTGCAGAAGTATTCATCCTCGAACAATTCGGGAATGAGGATTATTTTTGCCCCTGCCGATGCAGCCTGACGGACCAAACGTTCAGCTTTTGCAACATTGTCGTCTCGAGAGTCGGACATAGACATCTGAATGGCAGCAAGGGAAAGTGTCATATCCCTACTCTAGGGATGTTCTTGTAGCTGACAGATGTGAGACAATCAGACCATGGTTATTGCCACCAAGCAGTCGGAAAAGTCCCGCCAGACTGACCTCAAGGTCGCCTATAGCGCAGCCAGCGCAGTGCGCACAGTAGGTGTCGATCAGATGGCATTAACTCGCGTGGCCGCCGATGCTGGGTTTTCAAGTGGCGCCATATATGCCCGATGCGATGACAGATCAGAACTCGTGGTCTTGGCATGGGAAAAAAGTTTCTGGCCGATGTTGTCAGAGATGATCACTTTGCTTGCAGATGCGGTGATCTCTAAAGACAACAGCAGCATGAGCAGAATTGCTGAATTGTTCATTCGTTCTACAGACCCTGGAATTGTTCCTGATCTTGGAAGCGCCATGGAAGTCATCATCGCTTCACGGCGTGACGAAACAATCGGTGAAGTTGTGCAAAGAGACATCAACGGCCTCCTAGATGACCGTGGTGTTGGCCCATCAACAGACGGTGCACTGCGCCAATCAGTGGTATCTGCAATCAGCACATTGTTCGGAGCATCGTTGTTGAATTCTGCTTATGTTGACAATAAGCACAACATGATTGACCCAACAGCACTGATTGAAGTTTTTACTCTTTCAGCCCAATCACAAGTAAAGCCAGCAAAATCTCCAGGCACACTGCGAAACGCTGCCCCATACCAATTCCCTACAACCTATGACGATGTTCGCGATGCACTTATCTCAGCAAGTGAATATGTCATTTCACGCACGGGTGTTCACAGAGCCACTGTGTCGCGAATCGCACGTCGTGCAGGCGTAAGTGTTGGCGCAATCTATGGCTTGTATGAAAACAAAGATGCTCTCGTTGCAGATTGCCTAGAAGTTCTCTTCCCGCCGCAGAGTCGTCGTGATGTTGAAGAATGGTCACGAGTCTTTACGGCAACAGACCAACGAACAGTTGTCACCGATATTTTGGCGAACTACATGTCGCCATCGTTTGCTCAGTGGCGCACATTCCGCCTCGAAAGCATTGTTGCTGCGCGACACTCCCCCGACATTGCAGCTCAACTTGCGGCGTACACTTTTGCAGCCAGACGATCGCTCATGGCCGCTGCAGTCAAAGCCCCAGCAGGTGCCACTATTCGCCCTGACACAGGCTTATCTGCCCGTGCAAGCGTTCTGGGCCTCTCCATTCTTGAGGTCGTTGACCCCACAATCTGTCAGCTCGACTGGCGATGGATTCCTATCGGCAGATAATCACTAGTCTTCGCTGATGCTTGAAGAACTGTCAGCCAAAGTCCGATCTGGGGAAATCAGCCCGGTTGATCTCGTAAATGAGAGTCTCCGCCGAATCGAAGCCGCTTCATCATTGAACGCTGTCGTTGCGACATTCGCCGATGAAGCGCGTGCGCTGGCAGCATCACATCCGCGTACAGGAGCTCTTGCAGGTTTGCCATTCTTAGTGAAAGACATGGCGCGAGTACAGGGCCATGTCACAACATCGGGGTCTGCGCTATATGCAAACGGCCCCACAGACGATGTTGATGATTCAGTCGTATCGCGACTTCGCGAAGCTGGCGCAATCATCATCGGGAGAACAAACAGCCCAGAGTTTGGTGCAACAGCATTCACCTCAAACAAGGTGTACGGCGCCACACGCAACCCATGGAACACCGAAAAATCACCGGGTGGGTCAAGTGGTGGTTCTGCAGCAGCTCTTGCTGCAGGTTTGACACCCATAGCGACAACATCTGATGGTGGCGGCAGCGTGCGTGGCCCTGCATCATCATCAGGGCTTGTCGGTTACAAACCTTCAATGGGGGCAATCGGAAGAAACGTGTTGCCCCGATGGATTGATTTTTCTACTCAAGGAACTAGTGGTCATAGCGTTGCCGATGTTGCTTACGAAGCCGCAATTACCCACGGACCTGCCAACGGAGATTTTCTCGGTCTCCCTGCAAAAAGCATTGCATTGAATTCTGTGATGCCGGGTCGTGTTCTTGCGTGTCGAACATTTCGGACAGATGTCGACCCAGACATTGAAGCCAACTACGAATTAATGATTGATGCCCTTGTCGCAAGTGGTGTCACAGTGGAACGTGTTGCCTCACCATCTGACAACGACACAATTTGGAACTGGTTCATCATGTCAACTGCACAGCTCACTCAGAGTTTGCGCCATGAAGAACACCGTTGGACTGAATTATCTGACTATGTGCAATCTCAATTGAAGTTTGGCTCCACAGTCACGATTGATCAATACATCGCTGCCCAAAGAAAACGCCATGAAATCAGTATTCGATTTGATGAACTGTTGGGAACTGATGCAGTTCTACTTACCCCAACATCTAATGCTCGCTCGTGGCCAGCAGAAGGGCCACTACCTGCACGTGCCGGAAATACTGATGACCCAATGGTCACGCTGAACACGCCTGATGCAAACTTCACAGGGCACCCGGCCACAAGTGTGCCGATGGGTCTTGACGACAATGGAGTCCCATG
>CALPPK020000007.1 GCA_943325435.2 Bifidobacterium breve | reverse complement strand
CCGCGTGCTTGTGACAACTTGGCTTGGTATGTAGCAAAGTCTGGCGGTGTTTTCGCCAATGCTGCATCAGCTTGCGCAAACAATGCTTCTGCTTGCCGCAACAATTCTGCTGGCGTTGTGCCAGTAGTTGGAGCAACCGTTACAGGGCTTCCTGCAATTGTGGTTGTTGGCGAACTTGACGAACCGCCAACACGATCACCGAGATTCACATTGAATCCGGGGAACAATTGAGAAATCACACTTGTCAAACTGTCGCCAATGACTGACCTGTCGCCGTAACCCGCAAGAATCTTTCGTACGAAGACTTGTTTGTCATTGCCATCTGGCTGCACGAACATTGGTCGTATATAAACGATTCCTTTACCAACAGGTACCAGTTGCAAGTCTCCGTAGGTAACGCGTGAACCACGTTGGTCAAGCGGAGTAATTGTTTGTGAAATTGCGGGTTCACTTTCAAACTGTGCAGACACGGTTGCGGGCCCAGCTGGCAGTGGAGACTTAATGTCATACACCGTGATTTTCCCGTATGTCTTTGGCTCGCTTGACACGACCATCATCGAACGTAATTCTTTTCGGCTGTCATCAGCTGAGAACGGAACAAACGGACGAACCATCGAGAATTGACCAATGTCAGTCTTCGCATTTGGTTCGTGGAATATTGAAAAGTACGGGCTGAAACGTTCTACAGATGAATCAGTGGCGTTAATGGAATCAACGGGCGCAACACCTGTGGCCGCGGTTCCAGTAAGTCCGCCAGAGCCACCCGTTTCTGGGGCATTTGCTGGCGCTTGAGCAACGCTCCACGCAGCATCACGGTTGAAGAACAACGTTGCATCATCGAATTGGTAACGACCAAACATGTTTGTCTGCACTCGGAACAAATCTTCCGGATACCTGAAGTGTGCTGACAATTCAGCAGGAACAGTCGACTTCTTTGCGAACAAGTCTGGGAATGCAGAATTCCACATGAGCGCAATCGGATCCTTTGTATCCATCAGATACAGAGTCACCTTGCCTGTGTAGGCATCAACTACTGCTTTAACGCTATTGCGAACATAGTTAAAGGAATGATTGAGGCCACTGCCTGCTGTCAGTTGCGAAACGTTTGCCGACTCGGCATAGGGGTAACGATTTGTCGTGGTGAATGCATCAAGCACCCATTTCACTTGACCATTAACAACCACTGCATATGGGTCGGCATCAAGGTGAAGAAACGGAGCAATCTTTGCAACACGTGAACGCACATCTCGTTGCAACAAGATTTGTGAATCTTGCGTAATGAGGTTTGAACCAAAAAGGTTGAACTCACCAAAGTTCACTGCCAAGGCAACACGTCGAATAAAACTGTTGACTTTGATTCCCCCATCGCCAACAAAAGATGTTTGATTTCCGCCGGGACATGCTTGTTCCTTCTGGGAACTCTTTACTACTGCGTATTCACCCAGACGATCACCGAAGTAAATCTGAGGCTTTGTAACTTTGAGATCAATATAAGAAGGACGTCCGTCCTCTGTAGCCAGGCTGGCAGGAGCGGCAATAACGCCACAACCATGGGTGTAAATCAGATGTCGCGACACCCATGTGCGGTTCGGAATACCAGCAGGGTTTAGTTCGCGTGCGGCTACCAATACCTGCTGAACGCGGCCATCAATCGAATACCTATCAACGTCAAGATCATTAACGGTATAGAACGATGTCAAACCTTGGTCAAGTGCAAAACGATCAAGCATCTGAGTCGGATCAAGTTGGCGCACATCGCGAAGGGCTGCATCATTCTTTTGAATGTCAGCAGTACTAATCGAACTAAATGTCGTTTCTTTACGGGTTACGTCGCCGAGCCCCATTGCAGCCTTGGTGGCGATGATGTTTCGCTGAATGAATGGCAACTCACGAGTGCTTACGTTTGGCTGAACAACGAAACGTTGAATGATTGCCGGGTACACAGTGCCGACTGCCAATGCAACAACGACCCATAGTCCGATTGCAAGAACCGGCAATCGCCAACCCTTCTGACGAATATTCCACAACAACAATGCAGTTACAGCAAGCGACACCAACACCATCAGGTTTAATGCTGGCAATTGCGCATTTACATCGGTGTACAAAGCACCACGAACTACACCACGAGTTGACGAAGTTAGTTGATATTTCGACAGCCAGTAATCAGCTGCCCGCAGAAGTGTGCCGATGGCAAGAAGTACTGACAAATGAACTTTGGCTTGCGACGTCACTCGCTGAACACGATCTTGAGGACGAATGCTTCCGTTGATGAAATGAAATGCGGTGGTGATGATTGTGACAAGGACTAGGGCGCCAAAGGACCAGGCCACAACAAACTGCGCGAACGGCAAACGAAACACATAGAAACCAACATTGGCTTTAAACAAGGGGTCGCCGACTGCAAAAGCCTGTCGATTGCGAAACATTGTCCACTCTTGCCATTGGCTCGAGGCTGGTAGTCCGAGCATGAAGGCGATTAGTACAGCTAACGCGATTCGCAATTTTCCGCGACTTTTCGCAGTCAGTTCTCGGATACGAATCACTGTTTGGTCTTCTGGTGTATTCGGCAGAGTCAGTGGTGCGAGACGATCTGCAATGAGAAGGTTGACCCAAAGAAACAGAAAACAACCAATTGTGAATACGCCAACAAGTTCAGCCTTGCTACGAAGAACTGCCCAGTACACATCACTACGTCCAACACTGTTGAACCACAACACATTCACATAGAACGAAGAGGTTGCCTTTGCGCTGAACAGCAGCAGTAAAACGAGTCCGACTACAACAGAGACCACGATTCGGCCACGAGATGGCTTGCCGAAGTTAGGAAGTCGAAATACAGGGCCAGTAGGGCCGCCAGGAAGGTCTGATGAGTTACGCACGCATCAGGACGCTAGTCCTGAACAGGGGCAACAAGGCATCGGCAGCCTGCATGAGCGGGAGGATGACTGTGACCTGTGGGGAAATCATCTCCACGAACAACTGAGCCACCGAGAGAATTGTCTTCACATTCGCTGCAGCAATTGGTGTCTGGTTCGGCCATCCACGTGATCTTGCTGCCTGGCTCGAGGGCTAGGTATGCCCCATGGCTATATGACGAACAGGCAATGTCATCAACATGCGAATCAATTCTTTCCGTCTTCCAGGAGCGATACACATCACGAATGAGGCCAAGTAAGACTTCGCGATCGCCTTCAGCTTCGCCAATTGCAATGCGGGCATCTTCACGGAACCCGGCAACTAAGCCCGCGGTAATGGCAGAGACTGCATGAGCGGCAATGGCCTTTTGTGTCACACGACGACTAGAACCGCCAGCCGCCTTTACAGATTTCGCACCAGCACTTGCAGCTGCCATGGAGTCTTCTGCCACGGCAGACGCGTAACGAGCGCTGTGTTCGGCTTCAGTTCCGAGTACGGCATCGATATCTAGGGAAGAACGCTTTGTACGAACATGACCAAGCACAGTGTTTTGCTCGTCTGCAAGGACTCGCTTCAACTTTCGCGCCATAGCCACGACTACGGGTGACAGCTCTTCATTACGCTCTTCAAATCGAGCAAGGTCTACAACGGGCGCAACGGGCTTCGCTTTCGCCTTCTTTTCAGCCTTTGGCACTGAAGCCTTTGCGGCAGGCTTTTCGGCTTTCGCTACGTCTGATGAAGTAGCCGCTTTTGCAGCGACATCTGCGGTGCTACCCGCGCGCAATTTTGCAAAGATGTCGTCGACTGCAACAACATCTTTCTTCACACTCGGAACAACAGCTTCAACTTCTTCGGCCGGTTGTTCGACTTCTACTTCTTCTTCTATTGCAATCTCAGGCATATCGACAGAGCGACGGCCGCGACCAAACAATGACACCACATTTGTCTGAGAGGTTTCACTTGTCTCTACAGAAATAGCATCTTCGACTGAAGGCTCAACTTCTGCCGGCGTGTGCACTGGGTGAAGAACATCAACAATCTGGACTTCATCTATGACGTCAACGCTGACTTCGTCTGCGATGACTTCTACTTCCACTTCGGCTTCAGATTCGTGATCGAAGATAACAACATTTGAAACAGTCTCTGTTGGTTCTTCTTCAGCAACAATTTCTTCGCGATCAAATACTTTTACTGACGGATGTTCAGAGTTAATGATTGGCACTGGCCCAGTTGTAGGAGACAAATCCACAATGAATTCAGGCTCATCATGAGCATCAGTGAGCCCACCGATGACATCTTCACTGGCGATTCGTGCGCGCTCAAATGCATTCATCAGGCGATCACGGCCATGGAGTAGTTGTTCAATTTGTGAACGAGCGGCATCACGACGACGAGACAATTCTGACAAGACTTTTTCGCGATACTCACGAGCCTCGTTGACCATGTCACGGCCTTGCTGCTTCGCCATTTCAATTTCAGCTTCAGCATCTGCACCAGAGTCATCACGAATACGTGCAGCCTCCAAAACAGCAGACTCACGAATACGAACTGCATCTTCTGCAGCGTCTTTTACAAGACGAGTCGCAGATTCTTCAGCTCGATCACGAATTTGAGTACTTGCATCACGAGCGGCCGTAAGCACGCGCGCTGCCTCTTCGCCGAGCAACGTAGTGACAGTCTCTTCGTCGAGCCGTCCGGGAGAAGAAAGTCCCCGAGTTTGCATGGCTCGCATCTCACTTTCAAGGAAGCGCTCACGCTCTTGAAGGCGCGCCATCTCGGCAGCCACCATTTTGAGAAAATCACGTACTTCAGCCTGGTCAAACCCACGGCGACTAGTGGGAAATGCAGCCGAGCCCACCGCTGCAGGCGATGATGGGTCGGGTCGGGAGAAAGAGATAGCCATTAAGCATCTACAGTACGACTCCTTGGGTGCCAAATGGTGGCATTATCCACAGGCCACCTAGGCGGTGGTTGCTATCAAAGCTTCCCCACCACGAGTCCGCAGCGCCGATAAGGCTTCATCAAGAGTTGCAACTTGCACAATTTCGACTTGTGAACCGGCAGCACGACGAGCACGCTTCATTTCGTCGGCTGATTGACCAGCTGGCACTAGGAAAAGGTCAGCGCCTGATGCCTTCACGGCCACTGCCTTTTGTTCAAGAGCACCAATAGCCCCCACTGAGCCGTCATTACTAATTGTTCCTGTCGCTACCACCCGTGAAGGACCCATCAGATTTCCGTTCGTGAGTTCGTCAAGCAATGCCAATGTGAACGCAAGACCAGCCGATGGTCCACCAATATCTGTCGTTGAAATTTGAACCTCAAATGGCAACGTCACAGTTCGAGTATCTGCCGGAACGAATCCAATGATTGGGCGAGTTGGGTTATCGGCGTTTGCCATTAACTGCACCGAGCGCTTCTCTGCCTTTTTTACATCGGGAGTTGTTGCTTTGGAGTCATAGGGAATCACCGTGAGTTCCACGGTGTCACCGACAGCATGAGTCTTCATCTGCGCGGCAAGGTCAGTCAATGTCGGTGTCGCAACGCCATCTATATGAGTGATGGTTTCCCCTACTTCAAGATTCGTACATGCAGCATTTTTCTTCGGCGCATCATCACACACCAGTTCTTCAATAACTACCCGACCCATAACAAGCTTTACGTCAAGCCCAAGTTTCTTCATTGCGACATATTCAGCAATTTGTTTTGCCCCGATCATCGCTTGAAAGCCCAGCCGTCGAGAGTTTGTTGGCGTAATTGTTCCGAAATGCTCCTCGTAGGTATCTACTTGCACATACGGGTCAATCCAGCCAAGGATGCTGTCGAGAATTGATAACTGACCACCAAATGCAGTGACAAATTTGATTCCATTTGTCGTTCGGAATCGTTCCGGAACTTTTGTCCCCGTCGAAGATTTCGCAAACTCAATTCGTGGCGCCACGGCCATGGCTTCACCAGGCGCGAGTTCAAATCGTTGAATTCGAACAGCAGCCATTGCAATTGCTCCGAACAACACGAGCCACGACAAAGTGATGAGAGGCAGAGCGAATCCCAATCCACGCATTGGTGCGGGACGGCGTGGTGGGACCGGCGGTACAATTGTGTTGTCCATGAGTACGTCAATCCTTTCATCATCTGTGTTTGCCATCACCGCTACGGGTGCTGGGGTGCGTGCCGTATGGGTTGTTGCCCTAGCCCTGGTTGCTCTTGCGTTTATCGATCGTATGAAGCCTGCCACGCCGAGGCGTAGGGCGGTAGTGCGGGTGGACAATAAACCCACACCTCTCTATTTAGAGCCCGATCGCGATCAAAAATGGAAGGCCCTCGCCAACCTGTCTGGTGGTGCAATCATTTTCGGTGCCCTTCTCGCTTGCATCCTTGGTTTCTTATTCACCATTGCATTCGAATTTGTGGGTGGGCTCCTTCGGGCCTAGTCCGCTATGACAGATAGTTTTCGATTTGATGTAATCGCAGCCGGGTTCTCTGGTGATTCCTCAGTTGCTCTTGAGGCTTTGCATCACGACGATGGCACTGTTCGTGCAAGTGCATTGCGAGCCCTTGCACGCATCGGAACTTTGACCGCTGAAATTCTCTCGCCATTTATTCAGGATGCACATATTGAAACCAGACGCACTGCTGTTGAACTAGCAGTTCCGTTTCCTTCTGTCTATGTGCATCACTGCATCGATGACTCAGATGTTTTTGTAGCCGAAATGGCTGCATGGTGTGTCGGTGAACGCACACCGGCAAGTGACATTGAAATCGAGACTCTCGTTGATCGCACAACGTCGCATTCTGAGGCCGTGGTGCGTGAAGCATGTGCCGCCGCACTTGGTTCACTTGGCGACGAACGCGGACTACCTGCAATTCTTGCTGCGTGTTCAGATAAACCTGCAGTGCGTCGGCGCGCCATATTGGCACTAGCACCATTTGAAGGCGACGAAGTTGACGCAGCTTTGCAACGCGCGTTGGAAGATAAAGACTGGCAAGTACGTCAAAATGCCGAAGATCTTCTGAACCCTCGCAGTTAATTACTTTCGCGCAGCGACAGTAAATGTACGCACGGTTTCACAATCGCTGCGAACAAGACATCCCTCAACATGGTCATTTACTAAACCCATTGACTGCATGAATGAATACACAGTGGTCGGTCCGACAAATTTCCAACCGCGTTTTTTCAAATCCTTCGACAACGCTGTGGCTGATGGCGAAATCGAAGCCACGCCAGATGCGTGCGATGCTTCACCATCACGACCGAACGGCATGTCTGGTGCATACCCCCAGATGAAGTCAGACAATGAACCAGTTTCATCGATGAGATCCAAAGCGCGACCTGCATTGTTTATGGTTGCTTCGATTTTTCCTCGATGTCGAACAATTCCTACATCTTCCAAGAGACGATTAATGTCACGTTCGGAGAAACGAGCAACCTCATCCATATCGAATGCATGAAACGCCGCACGAAAGTTTTCACGTTTGCGCAAGATGGTGAGCCACGACAAACCGGCTTGAAATCCTTCGAGGCATAGTTTTTCGAAAAGTCGGGTGTCGTCGGTAACGGGGCGGCCCCACTCGGTGTCGTGGTAATCGATGTATTGCTGATCATCGCCTGGCCACCAACAGCGTTCAGCGCCATTTTCAGTAGGTCGAAGCCATTCAGTCGTCACACCTAAAGCGTATGCGTCTATTTACTTTTCGAGAATCGGGAGAAGAAACCTGGCTTATTTGATGCAGCGGGCGCTGTGCTCGACCCACATGAACAACGGTCTGCCTTGGCTACGTGCCCGAGCACTTGTTCAACATGCGCTCCGCATCCTGCCCAACTGGGCTTATTGCACTTCTTGCATTTCACTTGTCTACACATACCCCCTAGGGTATCACCAATAGTCACAAATCCTTACCCCACTTGCTCTGCGCTCCGTGTGACCCCAGACACCACCCGAGGGGTACGGTAAAAACATGGCTACAGAGACACTGGTTCCCGGATTCACCAATAAGAGATTGTGGATCGTTCTAGGCGCTCTGGCACTTGCCGTCATGCTGGCAAACCTAGAAACCTCCATCATCGCCACCGCGCTTCCCACAATCACTGGTCAGTTCAATGCTTTCGAAAGTTTTGCATGGGTAGGTACTGCGTACATCGTGACATCGGCAATCAGTACTCCCCTTCTTGGGAAATTGTCTGACCTGTACGGTCGTCGACTTATCTTTCAATCAACAATGGCAGTTTTCTTGGTTGGGTCAATCTTGTGTGGTGCATCGCAATCAATGGGCCAACTAATTGCAGCACGTGCATTTCAAGGAATGGGCGGCGGTGGAATTCAAGCACTCGCTTTTGCAATTCTCGGTGACATTCTTCCGCCACGTGAACGCGGTCGATACATGGGCTACTTCACTCTTGCATTCGTTGGTTCGTCAATTCTTGGGCCACTAATTGGCGGGCTCATCATTGATCACGCCAGTTGGCCGTGGATTTTTTACATCAACATTCCTTTCATCATCATTGTTGCTGGCATCTGTCACTTTGCACTCAAACTTCCGTTCAAACGCCGCACTGCCAAACTTGACTTCACGGGTGCTGGTTTGCTTTCTCTCACTATTGCTTCACTGATGATCGGACTAGAAGAAGGCAGACACGGTTGGACACAACAACACGTCCTCGTGCTTTTAGTTATTGCAGTGCTTGGTCTTATTGCATTCATAAAAGTGGAACAACGTGCTGAAGAACCGATGATTCCACTTCGACTTTTTTCAAATGACATCGTTCGCACATGTGCACTTCTGGGAATGTGCGCCGGTGTAGTCACTTATGGTGCTGGCGGATTTCTGTCGCTATATTTCCAAGACTCGCTGCTGGTTTCACCAACAGAATCAGGATTGCGCACATTGCCACAGATGCTTGGCGTAACTATGGCGACGTTTGGTATCGGTCGCATCATTGCTAAGACAGGTAAGTACAAAGTTTTCCCTGTCATCGGAAGCATTCTTTGTATCTTTGGCCTTCTCGGCATTGCGCAAATAACCGGGACAACTCCGTACATGTACTTAGTAATCCCGATGATTCTTTTGGGCTTTGGTACAGCTTCTGTTTTCACCACGACATCAATCGCAAGTCAGAATGCAGTTGAATTCTCTGATCTGGGTGTTGCCACTGCAACGGTGCTCTTCTTCCGATCGCTTGGTGGCTCATTCGGACTAGCAATATTTGGAACCGTACTGAACTCAACAATTCGCAGTGAGATACCAAAGCGAATACCCATTGAACCCGACAAAGCTTCCTCCATTATCCGATCACCAGAACAAATTGCATCCTTGCCTCTTGCCTCAAAACAAGCAGTGGTCGACAGTCTTGCTATGGGAGTCAGCCGAATCTATTGGCTCTGTGCAGCCACCATGGTTATCGCATTATTGCTTGCCGTTATCCTGCGCGAACAGCCGTTGCGCTTGCGTGCCGGTTTGTCTGATGCCATGGAAAAGAACGAGTCAGCGACCGCATAACTGCGACACACCCGCGTTCTACGGTGTAATCGCGATAGGTAATCCCTATTCATATTGGCTCTTTGGCCCAGTTGTCCACCTCACAGTTCTTAGGAACGAGGCCATATGTCAGTCACTCTGCGTTCAAAAACGATTTGTCCCATCGTGGAGAAAATCGATTCGCTACCTGTAAACCAACTCACCACCGAATCAGTTCGTCAAGCACTTGAAGGTTTAGCGCACATTGCGGCGTGGATCGATTCGAAAAAGCTTCTACTCACTCGGCGACTTCAAGAACTCGCAGCTGCATCGCCATCGGTAATTCCGGCGCAAGTCATCGCGTCAGCATGTGGCGTCACGCGTAGTGAAGCACACCGAGGTGTAGCGCGAGTCTCTACGTTGGATTTGGTTCCACAACTTGAGACTGCGCTCACCACTGGCACAGTGTCCATCGCGCACATCGATGCAGTCACACAAGCTATGGCACATCTATCTGAACCCGAGAAACAACAAGTTGCGATTCAAGGCGATTGGATCAACATGGTTGCTTCGCACACCACCCCCGACAATTTTGCACGGGCCGTACGCCGGGCCGTGCAACAGATTCACACAGACGCTGGCCTCACCCAACTCGAACAGCAACGTCGCCGTACTTTCCTACGCCATTGGGTCGATCGTGATTCTGGCATGGTGTGCCTGCGCGGAGAATTTGATCCTGAATCTGGTTTGCAAATTGTGGGGCGACTGCAAAATGCAGTCGAACGGCTGTTCCGCGAAGGAACAGTCAATGGCGAGACTCGATCTCCCGATCAACTTCGGGCCCTTAGTTTGTGTGCGCTTGTCATAGACACCAATGCAGATTCCGCAGCGCCCATTACTTCTGCATATGGACGAGCCGACGTCAGTGTCATCATCGATCTAAAGACACTTCAATCAGGCATTCACAAACACTCACTCGTCCATACAGGTACGGAGATTGATGTTCCTATCGAAACCATTCGTCGCATTGCCTGTGAGGCAAAAATCATTCCCATAGTTCTTGGCAATGACGGCATCGTTCTCGATGTGGGTCGGTCAAGTCGGCTTGCCACACGTCATCAGCGGCGAGCACTCGAGTCCATGCACCAAACATGCGCCATGCCCCACTGTCACGTACCTGTCTCGCAATGCCAACCGCACCACATTGCATTTTGGAATCTTGGTGGAGCTACTGACATGGCCAACCTCATTCCACTGTGTACTGAACATCACCGATGCGCCCACGAAGGAGGCTGGAAACTTTCACTCAATGCAAGTACTCGAGAACTCTCAGTTCGTGAGCCTGGCTCTGCTCGCATTCGCTCTTCAATTCCCGAATCAGTTCGTGTTCGCTCTTCTGGCTAGCTACCTCGCCCGGGGAAATGATTAGCGGTTTTCTGTAGCTATTCCTAGCAAGCGACCCATCTTGCGAAAAGTAGATCGGAACGCCTCAATGACTTCTGGGTTATCTACTAACTCATCGGGCAAACCCTCTTGAGTAACTGTGATCAAGGTGCCATTGTTCTCAGGTGTGAATGTCTGAGTGGAAAGCAGTTTGCCGTCCATGAATTCTGGTTCAGAGAAAACCAATTTGTACGGCCGTTGCAGCTCAACAATTACTCCCTTGTTTTCGTTCACAACACCTGTGTCGTCAAAAACCATATTGAACTCACATCGCCCGCCAACTTTGAGATCTAGAAAAACTGATTCGAGCGGGATGTGTAATCCATCTGGGCTAAAGAACTGATGGAAAAGTTCGGGTGTTGTGTAGGCATTCCACACTTCTTCTGGTGTGGTTTCTACCCAATGCGAAATCGTGAAAACTCCCATGTTTTTCTACTGAGGGTCTGCGATCAGGATGGGGATGATGCGTGATGTTTTAGTCTTGTATTCGTTGTACTGAGGAAATACTGCAGCCGAACGTTCCCACCACACGTTGTATTCGTCACCTTTGACTTCGCGAACTGTTACGCGAAATGGCGCTGGACCATCCTGCACAAGTACTTCAGTTGGATTCTCGATCAGGTTTGTATACCAATCAGGATTATCTGGGGCTCCGCCACGGGATGCGACAAGTGCGTATGAACCTTCATGCTCGACACGCATCAATGCAATCTTTCGCACGTTTCCACTCTTCGCTCCGCGCATGGTGACGATGATTACTGGGATGCCAGTCTTGAGGAGTGTGTTTCCTGCAGTGCCGCCAGAGGTTTCATATTCTTCGATTTGATTGCGTACCCATTCGCTAGTGCTGGGTACGTACGTGCCTTCAAGTTGTTCCATGCCTTCACCATATCGTGAGACGAGAATCCTCTATAGATCGTGGCGATATACGTTTGTTTCGCGGGCTACAAAGCCAATGCGTTGATACAAGCGATTTGCTGCTTCACGCGAAGGCCGTGATGTCAGTTCAACCGTAATTGCGCCACGATGTCGTGCTTCAAGAATTGCTGCTTGATTCAGTGCTTCACCAACACCATGACCGCGTGCGGATGCGTCAACAACAACGTCTTCTATCCATGCACGCACTCCGGTGGGAATGCGAAATGTTGCGAGGGTGAGAGACCCAACAATGTGTTCATCATGTCGAGCGATGAACAGGATCGTGGAAGGTGACGCAATGATCTCGGCTAATTGCTCTTGGGTCGGAGGCTTGTTCGACGTTGACAGTTGTGGGATTAGACGGTTAAAAGCGTCGATTAATTCGGCATTTGCAATGGTGGCTTGTTCAACAACAACTGACATACACCCACCTTGCCACATTTGTCCCAGTAATCGGGCGACATCAAGAAGTAGTTATTCTTCAGACATGGCTTCCACGCAT
>CALPPK020000006.1 GCA_943325435.2 Bifidobacterium breve | reverse complement strand
TATTTGGTCGTACCTGTTGTGTGCGGCGTTTTTGTGTTCTACGTTCATCCCGCTATTTCTCGATTGCAAAGACCACTCATAGTTCTTGACGCAGCGGGTCTTGGCTTATTTGCTGTTGCAGGTACACAGAAGGCGTTGAATGCTGGCCTCAATGCTTCTGCCTCTGTTGGTATTGGAATGCTCACTGCAATTGGAGGAGGAGTGGCACGCGATGTATTGGTGCGTGAGATTCCTGTGGTGTTGCACCGAGAAATTTATGCAACTGCAGCAATAGCTGCTGCGATAGTTGTTGTGATCGGCGATGAATGGAATCTCAACCAATCAGCGGTGGCCATTGTGGGAATTCTGCTTGCGTTTTCAATCCGCGTGATTTCAAAGTGGCGTGGCTGGTCTGCGCCACGTCCCGCTTAGTTATTGTTCCGCGAGTTTTTTGAGAATGCGTAAGTTCTTGCGCCAAATTGCTTTCATCACAATTTGACCACCGACTAGGGCTCCGAGTTTTCCACCGAGCCACCAAGGGAAGACCAAGACTTCAGTCCACACGAATCGCGTTGAAGTAGGGCTAAGAGGTTCAAGTGTGAATTCGCCAGTACCTGTTACTACACCGGTGTGCGTAACGCCCATGGCTTTTTCTGGAACCCATGACGTGATTTTCATTTCGTCAACAAGCTTGATGGGGCCAACTTTGGTGTCGCAATAAAATTCGGTGCCAGTACCGCGTGTCTGGTCTGTCTTGAAACGGATCGCAACAGCATCAGCCATCCAGTCAACGTGACGCTCGATTGGTTCGACGACTTCCCACACTCGCTGAGTGCTTGCGTTGATATCAATTGCTACGCGAATGCTTCCCATGAATTAAACGCCAACTGCAGCGCGGCGTAGAGCGTCCGCAGCAAATTCAGGGGCGATGATATTGATCATGACGCCTGTGCCGCGTTCGAAACCGGCAGTGGTTGTGAGCTTGGGGAACAAGTGTGCGTGCCAGTGGTAGGTGCCCTCGTGGTGTGACGGGGCTGTATGGAACACAAGGTTGAAAGCAATGTCGCCGAGTGTGGCGACAAGGTGCTTTAAGGCGTCTCGAACGGCAAGACCAACTCCGGTGAGTGCATCTTCTGAAGAATCAGTGAGATGTTGCTGATGGTCCTTTGGCATGATGAGCAATTCGTATGGGCTAGATGACCAGAACGGGCAGATAACCATCGCGTGATCGTTCTCAAGTACGAAACGTTCGTTGTTTGATTCTGCTTCCGTGGTGGTGCACACAATGCATCCGCCCTTGAAACGTTCGAATGCACGTTCTTCTTCAAGAATTTCGCCAGGCACGAATGGAAGACCTAGCAACTGTCCGTGTGGATGAGCAAGTGATGCACCGGCTTCACGACCATGGTTCACAATTGCTTGGGTGTAGCGAATGTTTGGCGTGTTGGCGTGCGCAATAAAGCGAGCCTTGAGTGCAGCCATAAGTTGAGCGATCTGATCATTAGAGAGTTGATCAAGTCGTACTTCGTGTTCTGGTGAGTACACAAATACTTCGTGAGTACCGCTAGCTTCAGCCATCACGTGAACAGGGCCAAGGTTGCGTACCGCAAGTGACTCGTCACCTTCGAAAGCGGGGTAGCGGTTTGCGATAACACGCAACTGCCAGTTGCCTGCTGCATCTGTGTTTTCCAAAAGTGGAACGTCATCGTGTGCAAGTGAGCTGTCAGGACAGAACGGGCATTCACGATCAGGATCGTTTTCAACTTTTTGAGCGCGCGGAGCAAAGTCGCTCGTGCGTTTAGCTCGAGATGGCACCACCGTGACCCAACGGCCGGTGAGAAGATTGAGACGAAGTTGACTCATTACCTACTCAGGATAGGGCGAAATGCCCTGATTTCGGTGGACTATCAGCACACGAAGGAGTCACACGGTAGGTGAATACCTACTGACGTGACGATGTGAATCAGAAGTAAACGGAGTCTGACGCCCGTCGGCATAACGAGAGAACAAAGCCAGTCCGGACTGCTCGGCAATTGCATCCAGTTGGGGTGGGGTGAAGTAGCGGACAGCCCAAGACCGAATCCGTGAGAGATTTTCAGGGCCAAGGTGCGTGAATGTGCCAGTGATGCGTTGAGACAACGGGTCGTGGTGGCTTGTGGCGAGAACTTCCTCGCCCGTAGCCATGGTCTGCATGAATTCATGAGTTGAGTCATCCGTTGAACTCGGAATCACGGCGTCAATGTAAAGGGACCCAGACGAATTAAGAACGGATGAAACATTTTTGATGCAGTTCTGCAGGGCTTGCGCGTCTGGCACATTAAAGAGTGTGTTGTAGCCGATGAAGACGACATCGAATGGACCGCTCGGAAGTTGTTCCGAAAAGTCGCCGCAAATGAATGAGACAGACGTAGGGAAGTTCTTCTCATTGGCAATCTGCAACATTGCTGCCGATGAATCAATACCAACAATGGTGTCGCCAGACGTGGGCCGCAAAGACAACCATTGCGCGACAAGTCGTCCGGTGCCAACGCCGAGTTCAAGAACACGAACAGGATGATCCGAGAGGGAGCTGACAATGGATTCAAGAAAGTCGGCGTCGTCTAGGCCTTCGTACCACTGGTCATACACCTCGGCAAAAGAGTCGCCGTACGTAGTTGCGTCGTATCCGTCAACGCCATATGGGTTCTCGTGGTCGCTGCTCATCAGGTACTAGTCCACCACGACCATGTGTGAGGGGACGCATCGGTAGCCTGAAGAGATGTCCGAGATCACCGATTCGCCACGTTCATACGTGTATCTCGATCATGCCGCTACATCGCCGTTGCGCCCCGAGGCCCGTGATGCCATGACCAAGTACGGCGATGTGATGTACGCAAACCCATCGGGCTCGCATCGATTTGCACGAGAAGCCCGTCAAGTCATTGACGAAGCACGAGATGTGGTGGCTGAAATAATCGGATGTCGGCCCGGCGAAGTGATTTTCACCAGTGGCGGAACCGAAGGTGCCAATGCGGCAGTTCTCGGAGCTACTCGTCGAACCGGCGGTACCGCAGTGTGCGGTGCAACTGAACATCATGCTGTGTTGCATTGTGTCGAACACATTGGCGGCACCGTGGTGCCTGTTACGCCTGCAGGCTCAGTCGACCCTGATGTCATGCGAGCTGTGCTGACAGACCTAGACAATGTGGCCGTGGTTTCAGTAATGGCAGTTAATAACGAGACCGGCGCAATTTCAGATTTAGAACACATCTCGCACGCCGTGCGACGCCAAGCACCTGATGCTTTGTTTCACACAGATGCTGTGCAAGCGGCGTGTTGGATTGACTTGCGAACTGTGTGGTCGCACGTTGATTGCCTCACGTTGTCAGCACACAAATTTGGCGGACCTAAAGGAATGGGAATCATGGTGCTTCGTGAAGGCGCAACATTGGAACCACTAATTCTGGGTGGGGGACAAGAGCGTGATCGTCGCAGTGGCACACACAACGTTGCGGGCATCGTTGGCGCCTCAATTGCGTTGTCCTTGACAGATCAGAATCGCAAAACTGAAGTTGCACGGCTTGGCAAGTTACGTGATCAATTGATTGACGGAATCACCACACGCATTGAATGCGCTACTGCCACGCTGGCGCCAGGAACTGGCACTGCTGGCACTGCACATGTGTGTTTAGAAAACCTAGAGAGCGAATCATTGTTGTACCTGTTGGACGAGGCAAATGTGTGCGTCTCGGCTGCATCGGCGTGCGCAAGCGGCGCCATGGAGCCATCACATGTATTGGCGGCCATGGGTGTTTCACGCGGGCGCATTAAAGGCTCTTTGCGTTTCAGTCTTGGTCACACCACCAATGAAAGCGATATTTCGGCTGCAATCGATGCAACAATTGCAGCTGCAGCACGACTGGGGGCGGTGACATCATGAAAGTTCTCCTAGCTATGTCTGGTGGCGTTGACTCTTCGGCTGCAGCACTGGTGTTGCGTGATCAGGGTCATGATGTTGTCGGGGTCACCATGCGTTTATGGGGTGGCGAAAGCGACACAGGTTGCTGTTCGGTATCTGACGTTGATGATGCTCGCAGAGTTGCACAACAAGTAGGTATTGATCACTTGGTCTTTAACTTTTCTGAAGAGTTCAACGAGCATGTAGTTGAACCGTACGTGGCATCTCACGTACAGGGCACCACACCGAACCCGTGTATTGAGTGCAATCGACATCTGAAATTCGACAAACTTATTGAACGCGGTCGTGCGCTTGGTTTCGATGCAGTCGCTACTGGTCACCACGCACGCGTGATTGATGTCGATGGCACCTTGCGGTTGGCGCGTGGTGCAGATGCGGCAAAAGATCAGAGCTATGTCGTGCACATGTTGTCCGCTGAAGATCTTGCATATGTGATGTTTCCAGTCGGCCATATGCAGAAATCAGATGTTCGTGAATTAGCTACTAGTGGCGGTTTACGCACTGCAGCAAAGCCCGATAGTCAAGATGTGTGCTTTATTGGTAGCACCATTGGCCGCGCAGGCTTCCTAGAGCCACGGCTTACCTTTAACTCCGCAACTGTTGTTGATTCAACGGGTGCAGAGGTGGGTGAAGTGCCGGCAGTTGAATTAGTAACACTCGGACAGCGACGCGGCCTTGGTCTTGGTGGTGGCGACAAGCGATATGTGGTGGCAGTTGATGTGCCGCTACGCCGAGTTGTTGTCGGTGATGAATCTGAATTGTTCATCTCGCATACGTCTATCGGCACCTTGTCATGGCCGTATTCAACTGATGTGTCAACTATTTCATCACGTGAAATTCTTGTGCAGGGAAGTGCTCATGGCGAGCGGTCTGCCGGCACTCTTACGGTCACGGGCGACAGCGCTGTAATTGCTTGGTCGCGCCCAACTCGCCGTATTTCACCGGGACAAACTGTGGTCTTCTATGACTCCACCGACATGGTTGTACTTGGCGGCGGAATAGTTACTGAGTAATTGCCGAAAGCGCAGCGTTTAGTCTGCGCGGTGCAATACAGAACATTTTCACGTGCAATGCTTCTGTTGTTCCCAAAGTCTTTGCGGTGATTGCTGACATCACTACTTTGTCAGCCTCGGTCAACGTGACGGTGAGGCGATCACCGAAAATTCCGCCCGTTAGGTCAGCTGCTTCTCCAACGTCAGATGCGCGAACAATTGACATGATTTTTGCTGAAGGCGACATGATGGTTTCGTGTAAAACCAAATGATCATGGACCACGATTCCCACAGGTACTAAGACCAACCAACGGCGTGCGAGACGGTGAAGACGTTTTGGAATAGTCCGAGAAAGAAATAATCCGAGCGCTGTAAGGATTGCACCGATCACGTATTGCTCCGCAGCAAGAAGAAGACTTCCCCCCACTAGTGACGCGGTGTAAATCACCCATGCGAGAACGGCTGGCACAACATACGGAAGTGGGGTACGCAAGGCGAAACGATTTTCGTCTCCGTATGCGCCACCTTGCACCATGGCGTCGACAAACACTGGTGATGCACACACGATGAGTGCCACAACTGAACAGAAAACTGCAATGGGCTGACTAGCGACAAAAGATACGACAACAGATAACGGAACCACGATGCGCACGATGGTGAGTGACATAGGTGATGGAACTAGTAACGAGGCTCCGACTGCAGTCCACAGAAGCCAACCCCAAGTCAGGAGTACCCAACTGACTGAACGAGATGCGTCGTCGGCAATGGTCTGCCACGGTGCCGATAGTGCAAGGACAACCCAGGCCAGAAGAACAACTGACACCGCAATGCGCTCTGGGCGAAGTGGGACGAGTTTTGCCATGTCTCTAGCCTTACCTGCAGAGGTCTCTGTCACAGAATTTTCCAATTCGTTTCCCAGTTAGGACTACTGATACCAATAGGTAGGAGCTTTTCGGCTCACACGCTAAAGGAGGACAGGTGAATTCAGACAACGGCCACTCGCCACGTCCTGGCGCCACCTTTGGCGTCGGTAGTTTGCCTCACCGCAGCGTGTCGGCTGCGCTCGATTTCGTGTGGCGCTCAACAGATGTAGTCACCATTCCGTCCCTTCCGAGGCGGTCTCCTGCAGAAGGAATGATCGCTCAGGCACTTGTTGGTATCGAAGGTGTTTCAGTAGGTCAATATGGCGGCATCAGTGTTGATGTGTCAACGCTCGACATTGATCAATTTATTACAACCGATTTGAATTCAGATGCGTACGGATCATTCCTTGCGTTCCTTGAGAGTTTTCCTGTTCGCAACCCCGGCATACACAATGTGAAATGGCAATTTGTTGGCCCAGTGACTTTGGGTATGGCGTTAGTGCGAATCGGTCTAGAGCCTCGTATTGCATTTCCACTTGCGTTACAAGCAGTGCGCGCACACGTCAGTGCTTTGCAAGAAGAAGTTGCTCGCGTGTGTGATGGGGTAACTCAAATCATCATGCTCGATGAACCCTCAATGCCTGATGCGCTTGAACCGGGGTTTTCTATTTCGACTGAAGAAGTAATTGACTTGATCTCTGGTGCATTGGCTGCAGTAACAAGCGGCAACATAAGCGGCCTGCATTGTTGCGGCAGAACTGACTGGGGCGCAATGCTGGCGACAGGTGCAAATGTTTTGTCTGTTCCTGTGCCTTCTCCATCAAACGACGACGACATGGCAGAGATGCTGGTGGCTGCAAGTCGTATCTCAGATCATCTTGATCACGGTGGCCGCATCGCATGGGGCGCAGTACGGACCGATGGTCCTATTGCTATTAGTGCTGAACGTCCGTGGAAAACCCTCATGGAAGTTATGTGTGCATTAGTCAAAGCTGGTGTTGATCCACTTCTTGTTCGCCGTATGAGTTACATCACTCCTGCATGTGGGCTCGGCTCACACACAGATGGTGTGGCGGAGCGAGTTTTTTCGCATGTTCGCAATGTCTCTATGAAGGTGGGCCAGCAAGCCACGGCTTCGCGCTTGACACTTGGTTCATAGGGTCACGCATTGCCGTACCCCTTTAGTAGTTTGTAGGTGATGTCGCGCACGCCTTCTCCTCAGAAACGTATGGAAGAACTGCGCGAGCAGGTGCAGTATCACAACGCCCGATATCACGGTCATGACGACCCTGAAATCAGTGATGCTGAATTCGATGAGTTAGTGCGTGAATTACGCCAACTGGAAATTGAGCATCCCGAACTAGTCGATGATTCGTCACCAACTCTTTCGGTGGGTTCCACTGCCATCACAACATTTGACCCTGTTGTGCACCGCGTGCCTATGACCAGTCTTGATAACGCGATGGATGAATCGGAATTACGCGCATGGGGTGAACGAGTAGCGAAAGGGCTTGGGGATCAGGCTGTTCGGTACGTGTGTGAACTCAAAATTGATGGTCTTGCAATCAGTATTCGATATGAGAACGGCTCACTAGTGCAAGCTGCCACCCGCGGTGACGGCAAAGTGGGTGAAGATGTCACGGCAAACGTTGCGACTATCGCGTCACTGCCAAAGAAAATTGCATCTGCCCCGGAAGTAGTGGAAGTACGCGGCGAAATATTTATGTCGATTGCTGCGTTTGAAAAACTAAAGGCAGAACGCGAAGCAGAAAATCTTGAACGCGTCGGTAATGGTCGCTCACCGCTTCCTGTTCCCGTGAATCCGCGAAACGCAGGTGCCGGAAGTTTGCGGCAGAAAGATCCATCTATAACTGCGAAGCGTGACATGTCATTGTGGTCGTACCAATTGGGTGAAGTTATTGGTGGTCCTGAATTCACAAGTCACCACGACACGCTTGAGTTTTTGCGCTCGCTTGGTTTTCCCGTCAACCCAGCAATCACAATTGTTGATTCCATTGAAGCGGTCACGCAGTTTTGCCAGGAATGGAAAGAACGTCGACATGAATTGCCATATGAAATAGACGGAGTCGTCATCAAAGTTGACGACCTCAGTCAGCGCGAACAATTAGGTTTCACATCACGTGCACCTCGATGGGCAATTGCTTTTAAGTTCCCACCAGAAGAAAAGCACACGCTGTTGCTTGATATTCAGGTGTCTGTGGGTCGTACTGGTCGCACCACGCCGTTTGCAGTGCTTGAGCCGGTGTTTGTCGGCGGGTCCACAGTGGGTATGGCCACATTGCACAACCGTGATCAGGTGGCGGCTAAAGATGTTCGTCCTGGCGACACTGTTGTAGTGCGAAAAGCGGGAGACGTGATTCCCGAAGTAGTGGGGCCGGTGCTCTCGAAACGTCCGAAAAACTCACAACCATGGGTGTTTCCTGCCCTATGTCCGTGCCCTGTGAAATCAACTCTTGTCAAGCTTGACGATGTCGCAGATACGCGATGCGTTGAGCCAAGTTGTCCGTTCCAACGCGACCAACGCATTATGTATTTCGCATCGCGTGGGGCAATGGACATTGAAGGCCTCGGAGATCGAACTGTATTCGCATTATCTGATGCTGGACTTGTTGCTGATGTTGGTGATTTGTATTCCGTCACGGTGGAACAATTGTTAACACTTGAAGGTTTCGCAGAACTCAGTGCCCAAAATCTTGTTGCGTCAATTCAGGCGTCTCGTTCACGACCATTGCCCAAATTGCTCACGGCTCTCGGTATCAAAAATCTTGGTCCAGCTGCTGCGGAATCTCTTGCTTCAGAATTTGGTTCGCTTGAAGCAATCGCAGTTGCAACAGCAGACGAGTTGTCAGCTGTTGATGGAGTTGGTGGTGTGATTGCAGCTTCCATCACGTCATGGTTCGCAATTGCAGAGAATGCAGCGATCATTAAAAAATTACGAGATGCAGGTGTTGAGTTTGGGCGCGTTGAGATAAGTACTCAACCTCAAACCTTGGTTGGTAAAGCAGTGGTAGTCACTGGTTCACTTTCTGCTTATTCACGTGATGGGGCAGAAGAAGCCATTAAGAGTCGTGGCGGAAAGAGCCCCGGAAGCGTTAGCGCAAAGACATTTGCAGTGGTACTTGGTGAATCACCTGGGGCGAGCAAAGTTACTAAGGCAGAGCAGTTGGGTATTCCGGTACTTGACGAAGCCGGGTTTGAAATCTTGCTAGCGACGGGCGAGTTGCCTGTCTAGTTGGCGTCAAACTCCCACGTAAACGAGCGGGCCTTCTGTGGTCCCTCGGTGATCTTCCAATAGAGCACCGTTGCCGTGTGCGTACCTTGGGTCAACGTTGGGATTGGCGCGCCTTCTTGCGGCAAGAAACTAATTGTGTAGTTGCCGGGGTCGTAAATAGCTGTCGGTGGAATTTCTACTTGTGCACCAGGTTTCGGTGTGGCGCCATTGTCGGTTAGTTCGTCGAGACGTGTTGTCGTGAGCTCGATGCCATCGATTGTGAGTGATGCGTTGTACCCGTCGATGAAGTCAACAAAAATCTGACTCTGTTGCAGCACCTGATCTCCGGGGCCCGGAGTCATGCGTTCAATCACCTCAGGTAGGCGCTGGGCGTCGCGGCCAGTTGAACCGGAGTTGAAGCCCGAGATAATGGCAAAGAGGCCAATTGCCACTCCGGCGCTCACAATGAGGGTTTCCTTGTTAATCGGGCGTTTCATGGCTCCATTCTCCCTGAAAAAGGCTCCGAATCCCCTCTCTGTGGCATACACGGTAGGTTTTATGGGTCATGAGCGAGCCACAGAACATGCCCGGCACAGTGCTGTCCGGGAGATACCAACTCGATCAACTTCGGGTGGAGTCTGCCGGCTCGTCCTCAGGTGTCCTGCAGTACGACGCAACGGACCTCTCGTCTCTTGAAGCAATCTCTGTGCGTATCGTGGCGCTCAGCCAATTGATTGACACTGCTCTCGGGTCAACCACCCCTGATGACGCCCTTGCCGCCTTTGAGCAGCAGTTTGATATTGCATCCAGCCTTCGCCACCCGTGCATTGAGTCGGTACTTGACCATGGCGAGGTAACCCTTGACGGGGAGCGGTACGTCTTTGTGGTGGGCGAACGTCTCGCTGGCGGATCACTTCGTGAATTTCTTGACCGCGGTCGCCGCCTCACCCCATCCCAGGCCCTCATAGTCGGGATCGATGTCTGTCGTGCCCTAGACGCGGCTGCAAAGCAGGGCATCAGCCACAGCGACCTGCGCCCGTCCCGGTTGGTCTTTGGCCTTGACCGTCGCGTGCGCCTTGTTGGTTTCGGAGCCCCACTTCGCCCACTTGATGCGCTCGGTCTAGAACAGGCCACCTACAGCGCTCCCGAATTGGCAGACGGTGGAGCACGCAGTGCATCGTCTGATGTGTATTCGCTCGCACTGATACTTGTCGAGTCGATGACTGGTGATGTTCCGTTTGCCGGAGAAACAGTTGCTGCGGCATTCGCAAATCGTTCCGGCAAGTTGTTGCCAGTCAATGCAGATTTTGGTGCGTTGGCACAAGTGCTTGAACATGCTGGTCGACCAACTGCATCAGAAAGATTCTCACCCCGCGAGTTCGGACAAGCACTTGTTCAGTCTGCAGAAAATTTGCCACGGCCGACTCCTATTGATGTGGTCGGTACTGGATTGTTCGATACTGAAGTTGCGGTAACAGATCCGTCGCAACCAGTTGTTCGTCCTGACATTTCAATGATGCCACCTGTAGAGAATGTTGCACCGAACGAACCAATTCTTATTCGCACAACTCCGAAGTTCGGAGGTAGTGATGTGATTGATGCTCCTACCGCGCTCATTACGACGGATGGTTCTAATGGAACGCCGCTCACTATTGGTGGCGATGACACCGGCCCAATCGCGATGGACGCAGATTCACTGCGCATTCTTGCAACCGAAGATCCCACAACGCAGGTGGCTCGGCCAAAGAAGCGTTGGGGTCGCCGTATCGCAATTGGCATAGTAGTTATTGCCCTTATTGCTGGTGCAGGCGTTGGTGCATACTTCACTGTTCTGAATCCTAAAAACCCTGTACCTGCGCTTGTGGGCTTAACAGAAGCTGAAGCACGTAACCAGGTGTCTCCATTCGGATGGGGAATCAAAATCGTAAAAGAGCGCAGTGACAGTGTGCAGGCCGGACAAATCATTCGCACTGATCCTGTGCTGGGTGCCAACCTTGCAAAGCGCGACGGAATCACCATGGTGGTTTCTGAGGGCCCAACACTTTCAGTTCTTATTGAACTTGCAGGGCTCACTGCAGATGATGCAAAAGCAAAATTGGCCGAGCTTGGTCTTGAAGCTGCACCAATTGATACTGCCGATGAAGCTGTCGCAATCGGCACCGTAGTTTCGTGGACAGTTCCTGATCAGCCAACTTTGAAGATTGGCGATTCAGTTGTTAAGGGAACCACGATTGCAATCAATGTTTCTACCGGGCCAGCTTTGCGTGATGTTCCGAATGTCCTCGGAATGACTCTTGAAGCAGCAACTGCAAAACTGACAGAACTCGGTCTCGTCGTTGTTGAAGCACCGACTATGGGAAGTCCTGATGTTCCTGCCGGACAAATTTCAGTGCAAGTACCGGTCGCGGCTGAGAAGTTGGCAAAGGGCGGCACAGTCACCATCACGGTGTCAAAGGGTCAAACCACCACGTTGATCCCCACGATTTATGGCAAAGACCTCGCCGCTGTGAAAGAACGCCTGCTGAAGTACGGAATGGTGATTGGCAAGGTCACCGGAAACACAAAGCGTGGACTGCGCAGTGCCCTCATTGACGGCAAAGTGGTGAAGAACTACGCCCGCGTGATCGTCGGTAAGACCGTCGACCTCGTCTTCCCCTAATCTCGTTTCTGTCGGCACTGTGCCGATTCTCAACGAGGGGGTTTCCATGGGAGCACTAGACGGACGCGTAGCGATAATCACTGGAGCAGGACGTGGCATTGGCCGCGAACACGCACTTCTTTTTGCAGCCGAGGGCGCAAAAGTTGTTGTGAATGACTTGGGCGGCGCAAACGATGGCTCGGGCGAAGACGCGGCACCGGCACAACAAGTCGTGAATGAAATCAAAGCTATGGGCGGCGAGGCTGTTGCAAACTTTGACAACGTTGCAGATTGGGAAGGTGCACAGCGCATGATTAATGCTGCTGTTGAAACATTCGGAGATCTTGACATCTTGGTAAACAACGCAGGCATCTTGCGCGACCGCGTTTTGGTAAATATGACTGAAAGCGAATGGGATGCAGTCATCACTGTTCACCTCAAGGGCCACTTCGCACCATCACGTTGGGCAGCTGCGTACTGGCGCGAGCAATTCAAAGCTGGAGTAACCAAGCAGCGCCATATTGTTCATACTTCTTCAACATCTGGACTGTTTTCTAACCCAGGTCAGTCGAACTACGGCGCGGCAAAAACTGGTATCGCTACGTTCTCGCAGATTCTTGCGAAAGAACTCAGTCGTTACAACGTGAAGAGCAACTC
>CALPPK020000005.1 GCA_943325435.2 Bifidobacterium breve | reverse complement strand
TCAACACCTGGAGTTGAATTGCGTGACGCTTCAATGGTTCCTGGAATCCGTGGGCGAATGCCGTTATGGATCGGCGGGCTTGGCCCGAAGCAGACATTGCGAATGGCAGGAACATATGCAGATGGTTGGAATGCGGCATATGCGAGCCCATCTCAGTACAAAGAACTCAATGGCATTCTTGATAACTGGTGTGCCGAAGCCGGGCGTGAACCATCGGTAGTAGAACGCAGCATCAATTTGTCCTTTGGGCTTAGTACTGATGACGTAGGTGTTGTGAAGGATCAGTTGCGTACGCAATGGGGTGCTGCAGCAGATCGAATTATTGCGGGTTCATTGCTTGGTAGACCAGAAGATGCAATGGAGCAAATAGCGGCCTTTGTTGATGCGGGTGCTGAACTTGTCAATATCGCGATTCGTCCACCATGGAATCAAGATCTACTTGCAGAATATTTCGAGACCATAGTTCCCATGATGAAGAAGGAATGGTCGTAGTATTCGCGTATGAAAATAGGTGTTCAACTCCATCCTCAGGCAACAACAGTTAAAGCAATGCGCGAATCATGGCGCGCGGCAGACGCAATGGGTGTTGATTCATTGTGGGTCTGGGATCATTTCTATCCGCTGTACGGAGATCCAGAGGCACCGCACTTCGAGGCGTACACGCTGCTTGCTGCCATGGCAGCTGATACATGTCATGCAACCGTTGGCGCGTTGGTTACTTGTTTTACGTATCGCAATCCGCAATTGCTTGCCGACATGTCTCGCACCATCGACCACATCTCTGATGGTCGCTTTGTTCTTGGCATCGGTTCTGGCTGGTTCGAACGTGACTACACCGAATACGGATACGAATTCGGTACGGCCCCAGAGCGATTGAAGCTTCTCGCTGCAGGTATTCCTGTAATCAAAGAACGTTTGGCGAAGTTGACCCCAGGACCTGTGAAGGGGCACATTCCGTTGATGATCGGCGGAAGCGGTGAGAAAGTCACATTGAAATTGACGGCGCAATATGCCGATGCTCATAATGCATTTGGGCCAGTGGACAATTTTCGCCACAAAATGCAAGTGCTTGACCAATGGTGTGAAAAGTTGGGTCGTAACCCGCGTGAAATTGAGCGCACCGTTGGCATCAACGCCAAAGACTTGGTTGATGCGGCTGCCTACGAGGACGCTGGAGCTGACCATCTCATAGTCATGACTGGGTCTCCTTTTGATTTGGAACCAGTCGAGAAATACCTGGCCCAACGCTAAGTACTTCTGACATTCTGCGCGGTCAATTCTGCGACTACGGTTCGGGGTAATCCGAATCAGCCGGGGGGCGTATGAATTTAGAAACAGTGTTGTACGAGGTTCGTGACGGTGTTGCCACGATCACGTTGAACAGGCCTGATGCCATGAATGCATGGACTCCACAGTTAAGTGATGAATTGTCATTAGCCATGGGGGCAGCCGATGCAGATGATGACGTGCGTGCAGTTGTTTTGACAGGAGCAGGTAAAGCATTTTGTGCCGGTGCCGATTTGAGCGCTGGAGAGAGTGGATTCCTTGCTGGCGGTGCGAGCGCTAAAGAAGGGCCTCGTCTGATGCCGTACAAGGTTCGCAAGCCAGTGATTGCAGCAATCAATGGTCATGCTGTTGGTGTCGGTATTACTTACCCGATGTTGTGTGATATTCGCATCGTCTCTGAGACCGCAAAGATTCAATACGCAATGGTGCGCCGCGGAATCTTGCCAGAACTTGGTTCTCATGTTTTGTTGCCTCGTGTAATCGGATTTTCGCGCGCAGCTGACTTGTTACTGACTGGTCGCCTCATCATGGGCACTGAAGCTGCTGAAATGGGTCTTGCTTCACGTGCGGTGCCGGCAGACCAGGTTCTTGCAGTGGCTATGGAGATGGCGCGCGATATCGCTGTCAATGTTTCGCCAGTTTCAGCTGCCCTTGCAAAGCAGTTGATGTGGGACGGAATGAACACGAGTGTTGATCACATGATCATGACTGAAGGAAAGCTTTTGCCTGGACTCACTGCTGCTCCTGATTCCGGAGAGGGAGTGCGCGCATTCTTTGAAAAACGCGTCCCGAAGTGGCGTTCACGCGTCTCGTCTGACATGCCCGTTATCCCGAAGTAAGGTTCTGATATGCAAACAGCTCACATCAACGGTATCGATCTCGCTTTTCAAGATTCAGGCGGTAAAGGTCCTGTAGTCATTCTCAGTCATGGTTTTCTTATGGACCACACGATGTTCGACGCGCAAGTAGCGGCATTGACGCCGACCTATCGCGTCATCACCTGGGATGAGCGCGGTTTTGGCGGCACCTTGGCTACAGGTGAATTCACGTATTGGGATTCAGCGAATGATGTTCTCGGTTTGATGGATCACCTCGGAATTGAATCCGCTGTTATTGGCGGAATGTCCCAAGGTGGGTTCCTGTCTCTTCGTGTTGCGCTCACTGCGCCATCACGGGTGAAGGCCCTGATTCTTCTTGACACACAGGCCGGTACAGAAGACCCAGCAACAGTGGAGCCATACAACCAGCTACACGCTGCTTGGGTAGAGCACGGAGCAGTAGCGGTGCAGGATGTCGTTGCAAGTCTGATTCTTGGGCCAGGCGAGTGGAACGAGTGGTTTACCAAATGGGGCGTGATGGTGCCCGACCAATTCACAAAGGCATTTCATTGTCTGATGCATCGCGATGATGTCACTGGTCGCCTCGGTGAAATCACCTGCCCAGCTCTTATCGTGCACGGAACCGCCGACATGTCTATCCCAATTGAGAAGGCCGAAGTCCTGCGCGACCGCATTGCTGGCCCAACAACTTTGGTGCCCATCGAGGGCGGACCACACGCGGCAAACATGACTCATGCTGAGCCTGTGAACAAGGCGATTGTCCAGTTCTTGGCGGCACTCGACTAACTGGAAGACTGGTCTCACAAAACCTTGGGGGACACATGCCGTTAGAACTAGATCTAGGACCTGCTGCACAAGCATTTCGTACTGAACTTCGCGAGTGGCTGAAAGCCAACGTTCCGAAGGAACTAGTTGGAGTTTCTGCCGACTCGCTGGCTCGCGGCAATATGACCGCCGCCGGCAAGGAGTGGGTTAAGAAGTTGACCGAAGCCGGATACATGTGTGTGTCATGGCCGAAAGAATACGGTGGTCGCGGACTCACTGGTATTGAAGTAGCCGTGATGAACGAAGAGTTCTCCCGCGCTGATGTACCTCGCGTTACTCGCGGAATGGGCGAGTGGCTCGTGGGACCTTCCATCATTGTGTGGGGAACAGACGAGCAGAAGAAAGAGTTCTTGCCACGAATCATCGATGGCACACACCGCTATTGCCAAGGCTTCTCCGAGCCTGACGCTGGTTCCGACCTTGCAAGTTTGAAGACTCGCGGAATTATCGACGGTGATGAAGTAGTTATCTCTGGCCAAAAGGTTTGGACCTCCGGTGCAACAGAAGCAAACATGATGTTCTGCTTGTGCCGCACAGATCCGGACAGCCCAAAGCATCAGGGCATTTCGTATGTTCTGTTGCCAATGTTCACACCAGACAAGAAGTCAAACGGCATTGAGTTGCGCCCTATTCAGCAGCCACACGGCGCATCGCACTTCACTGAAACATTCATGACAGAGTCGCGTGCACCAATCAAAAACATCATTGGCGGCATGAACAACGGCTGGCGCGTCACTATGACAACGCTTGGTAACGAGCGTGGTGGAAACGCAACGACTCAACATGTTGAATTCACTCGTCAGTTCTGGGATGGTGTGAAACTCCTTAAAGAAAAGGGCCTCACCTCGGACCCTGTAGTTCGTCAAAACTTGGCGTGGGCGTTTTCACATGTCGAGATCATGCGTTTCCAAGGCCTGAAATTGTTGTCCGAAGTGCTTGCTCGTAAAGAGCCGGGACCAGCTGCATCAATCAACAAGATGTTCTGGTCTGAGTACGCACAGAAGTTCAGTACGTTCATGGTGAATGCACGTGGTGCTGATTCCATGCTGATTGAGAACGACAAAGACGGCAAATACGAAGTGGATCGCTGGATCGGTTCAATGTTCCAGCATCGTTCGTCAACCATCTGGGGCGGAACTGCACAAGTGCAGCGCAACATTGTTGGTGAACGAGTGTTGGGCCTGCCTAAAGAGCCAGACCCAACAAAACCTCGTCCAAACCCGACCTAGACCTCGTCGTCTTCTTCGGCGTGCTTGCCGGTTTCAAACGCTGTCCCGCGAGCAGTGTCTTCCATGCGACGTTTCTTTTCGCGCATGTTGGAGATTGCCTCGGACGTGCTTGAGAACGCAAGACGAGCATTCTTGCCGTCTCGCTTCCACTGTTGTGTATCACCGGAGTGAATGCCCATTTGCGCCGCATCGGCATATGCATCAATTCCTGCTGAAAGATAAATGAATGCCCAGCCCTCTTCGGTGCGCTTTCCGATCAGTTCCCGAATTTGGGCCAGATTGAATTCTCGACTTTGGTTTTCTTCGCCGTCCGTGATGGTGACGAAGATGATGTCTTCAGCTTGCAACCCTGCAGCTATGCGTGCTGCTTGATCGACCATGGTGCGCCCAATCAGCAGGCCAGTCGCATCAAGAAGTGGTGTACCGCCGCGTGGTACAAACGATTGCGAATCTAAGTGTGTGATTTCGGGAAGTGGAGCTCCCCAAATGGTGACATCCTGTGGATCTTGTGAATCGAACTGCACGATGGTCATGCGCGCGTCTGCTCCGTTTCGAATCTGTTCGTCGATGAACGTATTGAATCCGCCGATGACGTCGTTAGCGATGGGAGCCATTGACCCGGATCTGTCGATGAGGGTGACGAGATGGGTTGAGTTAGGGATATTGGTTGACACTGGATCTCCTTATGTAGGGCCACCATTAAGGTGGTATCTACAATAATAGGGCAGGGGTGTGTCAGGTCTTTCTAGAGGTCCCGGTAGGGCGGACTTTGTCCAGGCTTCGTCGAAATCGAATTTGGGCGGAGAGTCGATCAGACTTGCCGGCACGGTACATCTGCGCTGGGCGTCCAGGAGCACTTCCAAAATCAGAGAATTCTTCCAGAGGGACGATGAAGTCTGTAGTCGCAGCAACTTTTCGTCGGAAGTTTGCAGGGTCGACTCTGTATTGCAGGAAGGATTCGTACACCTTGCGTAGTTCGGTCATGGTGAACTTTGGTTTGCAGAAACTGAGGGCAACGTTCGTATCTTCCAATAGGCCCCTTGCCACTTTTCGTGCCGCATAAATAATGTTGCTGTGGTCGAACTCAAGGAGTCTGTTGTCACGTAACGATCTGTAGGTGACGAAGCTTGCGGCGTCCGAATACTTAATTGGTCGGAGTTCAGATGGGTGGGGGACCAAGGCCATGTAGGCAATTGCAATAGCTCGGAATCGGTCATCTCTGTTTGGGTCCCCGAATGCTCCAACTTGATGTAGATCACGAGGTTTCAGGGTGAGACCAGTCTCTTCTTTTACTTTGCGAATTGAAGTGAGTTCAAGTTTTTCGTTGTCATCGACCAAGCCGCCGGGTAATGCCCATTTGCCTTTGGCGCCTCCGGGGCGCTTCATAACGAGGACTTCAAGTCGATCTTCTGGTTCGAGTAATCGGTCAGGATTGATGGTGAAAACAACGGTGTCCACATATACAAAAAAGTCGAGTTGTTTGGTTCGTTGCTGCTTAGTCACAACTTCATAGTACTCAATTAGGTACTTATGACTCATTCATTCGATTAGCGGTCTCGCACGACTTAAATTAAGTAGGGTGTGTCTGTGGTCCTCGGTGCATTAAAACAGCTTGATCAGAGGCTTCACAAGATGCGCAACAGCGAGCCTTCGTCGCTCCAGGCGCGAATTGTTCTGTTGGCTGCTGTTGTGTGCGGTGCTTTTATGGTCAGTGTTGCTATGCGCCAGGCAGGCCCAACTGTCCACCCCGATGAATGGGGTTTCTTATCTAATGGTCAGGTGCTGATTGGGCATACAGAGGCGCCAATTCCGACGGGCAGTTTTTATCCGGCTGGCTATGGAGTAATCACCGGGTTAGGTGCGTTGGTGACTGGTTCATTGCATGGCGCGTACCGTTTTTCTCTATTCGCCAATGTGGTGTTGGCAATAGCAACTGCATGGTTCGCTGGTCGTTTGGCGGTCAAGGGTTTTGGCGCCTCGAGACTTATGGGTCGTGTCGTTGCTGCTCTTGTATTTGTATTGCCGGGAACAATCGTTACAGCGATGTTTGCATGGCCTGAGACAGCATCTCGATTGGCCTTCTTGGTGTTCATCTCTTTTGTGATGACAGTTGCAAAGAATCGAACACTATTTCAGGTACTCGGACTGGGGTTATTTGCAGGTCTGATGCCTGCATTGCACGGGCGATTTACATTGTTGATTCCCGTAGTCGGTTTGGTGTTCCTGTGGTGGGGGATGCAACGACTTATCTCTCGACGTGTTGCGCTGTTGGCACTCTTTGTCACGGCAATTGGATACGAGGGATCCCGTCTTCTGAATCAATTTGTGAAGCGGTCTTTGTATGAGGCTTCATATGACCAAGAGAGCCGACTGCTTCGTCGTTTGTTTGACCCAACCGTGTGGCCGGCACTGTTGCGAACGATGGCCGGCCAGACGTGGTATCTCACAGCAACTTCGTGTGGGTTGGTGGGAATCGGTGTCGCCTTTGCCGTTTGGCGTATTCGTTCTGATGGGGGTGCACGTACTGTGTCAGCCGACCCTCAACGCCTCGGTCTACTTGTTCTGATCGTGAGTTCACTGCTGGTTATTTTCACTGGTGGTTTGCAGTTGTTGTACGGCAATCGCGGAGACCATTTGATTTACGGTCGTTACGTAGAAATTCTTGTCCCAGCACTATTGGTGGTTGCGTGTGTTGGGTTGGAGAAATCTTTCGTACTTGCGCAACGGGCGTGGTTATTGACAGGTTTGTTCGTGGGTGCCTTGTCGCTGTTTTATGTATTGATTGATGGTGGTGACGGAGTCAAAGGCGGTTACATTCGCAACGACATCGTGTTCCCGAACATTGTCGGTACAGATCTTGTGCGTTATCTGGTGACGCCGAGCCTTGTTAATTTCGGTGCTGTTTTTGTGCTTGCTGCGTTGGTGTTGTGGACAGTGTCTCGTCACCATGGTTCATGGGCAGTTGTCGTGCTCACGGTGGCGCTGGCGGCCGGCTGTATGTACTCAGGTTCGCGTAGCATCCTTAGTCGTACGGATGATTTGGTTGCTGTTAGTCAGACTTTGGCAAAGGTTCAAGAATCGGGAACCCAATTGGTTGGCTTTGATATGGGTGTTCGAAATGACAGGTCGTACTACTACTTGCGCTACAAGTTGCACCCCATCAAGATTGTTCGTTTTGATATTTCAGGACCAGATGCGGTGATTCCTGCGTCGTACAACTGTGTCTACGGCATGCCCAATAGACCGCCAACCGATGGGGAATGGACCATCGTCGCAGACGAGGTGGTACTCCAACGGGTACTGTTTCAAAGGGCTGGAACGGCCCATTGCTAATGAGAGAGATGCCACACAATGACCTATAGCCCCGACCAATGCGACGTCAGCGTTGTTCTGCCTGTCTATAACGAAAAAGGCCATTTGCGTGCTGAGATCGACCGGGTACGCGCAGCCCTCACTGCTTCGCGCTTTAGTTTCGAGATCATTGTTGTTGATGATGGTTCAAGTGACGGTTCTGAAAAAGAGCTTCCCACCATTCCGGACATCACACTGATCCGCCATCGTCAGAACCAGGGCAGTGGTTCAGCCCGACGCACGGGTACTACGGCTGCGCGCGGCCGAATTGTTGTATGGACAGATGTCGACATGACGTATCCGAATGACTTGATACCAGAACTAGTTGAAGCAATGGACGGATACGACCACATTGTTGGTTGGCGTCAGTCTGAAGAAGGAACTATGAAGTTCTTGCGCACCCCAGCCAAGTGGATTATTCGTAAATTGGCTAGCTATCTCTCAGAGACCGACATCAAAGATTTGAACTCTGGATTACGGGCCTTTCGTCGTGATGTTGCCATGCAATATGTGCATGAACTACCTAAAGGTTTTTCTTGTGTGACGACCTTGACTATGTCATTCCTGGGTAATGGATACAAGATTGCTTTTTTCCCGATTCAGTATTTCCCACGCGCTGGAAGTTCGAAGTTTCATTGGCTGAAAGACACGCGTCGGTACATATTGCAAGTTGTCCGTATGACTTTGTCGTATAACCCTCTCAAGGTATTTCTCCCTATTGGGCTTGCTTTGCTGTCGCTTGGTTTTATCAAGCTCGGGTTTGACTGGGCTGGGCGTGACTTCAAGCTTGCAGCCAACACGCTTCTCGTCTTCTTTGCAGCTCTGCAAGTGATAACTGTTGGGCTACTTGCAGACCTTGTAGTGCGCGCCACCAAGTCACCTTCCTCTGTACCTCCTGCGTAAGCGATCACCGTTGTGCCTCAACCGGTTCGTATAGCAATCATCGGTGCTGCGCTGTCAGCCAACAAGGGTGCAGCAGCGATGGTCGAGTCGGTGATGGCTCGTTTGCCTAATGAGATGGGTGACTGTCATTTCGACATCCTCACCACATACCCAGACGCCGATGCTTCGCGAGTGCCTGAAGGTGTTGATGCAGCAGTAGTAGGGCTGCAGCCAGTACGTCTTGCGCTAGTCGAATTCCCCATAGCGTGTCTTGCCTTAGTGGCGCGCACGCTGCGGTTGCCATTGTCTTGGGTTCGTTCACGTGGATGCCGATCAATGTTGGATTCAGCAGTTGTGGTTGATGTAGCGGGCATTAGTTTCGCCGATGGTCGTGGATTCGCAATTGTTGTCTACAACGCTCTCATGACTGGCGTGCCTCTGTTGTTGGGAGTACCCACGGTGAAGGCTGCACAGGCTCTGGGCCCATTCCAATCGATTCCAAATAAGTGGTTGGCTCCGTTGGTGCTGCGTCGCGTGAAGACCGTGTGCGCACGGGGGGCCCGCACCCGTGAACATCTCGATTCATTGGGTGGAGTCAATGCAGTGGATGTTGCAGATTTAGCTTTTTCACTTGATGAAGCAGCCGGATTGCCTAGTGCAGTTTCGACAGCGATTGGTTCAATAGATTCGAACTTTATTGTTGTTATGCCTAGCGCTGTCGTGAAGGGAATTTTTGAATCCACGGGCGGAAATTATGTATCAGCCATGGCTTCCTTAGTTACGGAGATTCGAAGCAAGACAGGTCGCAGTGTTGTTATTGCTCCTCATTCGTATCGTGCAGGCTTGCCAGAAGGCCGAATGAATGATGGTCCCGTGTGTAGAGAAGTTGCCGAAGCATGCGCGGGCGATAGCCAAGTCCTAGGCCTAGATTCTGATCTCACTGCAGGGGAGTTGCGACATCTTGTTGCCCTCGGTTCAGTTCTAGTCACTTCGCGTTTTCACGCCATGATTTCGGGGCTCGCGACATCAACTCCAACTGTGGTGGTCGGCTGGAGCCACAAGTACAAAGAAGTTCTTGACGATTTTGGATTGTCTTCCTTAGGGCTTGATTCTTCAGCATTGAATCATCCATCTGAGATTGCTGATGTTGTGGGACGCGTGCTTTCAACTAGAGATGAACTGTCGCAACAGATAACTGCTGCTTTGCCTGCAGTAAAGGTTCGTTCGCTTCGCAATTTCTCCGCAATCGCCGAGGCGGCTCGCCGATGAACGTAACGACAGATCTTTCGGGTGTTATTGCATCTGGCATGTGCATTGGCTGTGGTGCATGCGAGATGGCCGACACGACTGTTCGTGTTTCGCTGAATGCTAAGAAACTTATATTTGAACCTGAGACTGCTGGCTCGCAAGCAGCTGCTGATGTTTGCCCAGCAGTTGCCGTTGATTACGAGGGTTTGCAGAACTATCTGTTTCCTGGCGCAGAGATTGGTGCGTACGGCGTAGTCAGGTCAGTGCATCTGTCGCAAAGCACTAACAGTGCTCGAAATATCGCGGCCAGTTCTGGTGGACTAATCAAAGAAGTTCTTCGTAATCTTTTGTCAACCGGAGACATCGACGGGGTGATAGCGCTCGACCATGTTGCCGGCATTGACTTCGCGGCGCGCCTGGTGACAACGGCTGAAGATGTAGACACCTTGCCAGGTTCGATTTATCACAACCTGAAACAGACACCTGCTTTGCAGATTCTGCGTGACACCCCTGGACGATTTGCTCTTGTCGCAATACCGTGCCAGTTAGAAGGCATGTATGCATGGATCAGAACTCAGGCGCCAGAGCTTCGCGAGAAGATTGTTCTTACTGTTGGCTTGCTGTGTGGCTGGCAATATTCGCACCACAGCATTAACGCAATGGGTGAATATTTGGGTTACGACCCAGCGAGTATTTCTGATATCTCGTATCGCGGCGGTGGCCCAGTAGGGAAGTTGACTGTCACTACTAATGATGGTGAGGTTTTCACGGCCAGTCGTCGTGTCGACTTCGGGTATCAAGTGGCGTTCGACAGACACTTCAACACGAATCGTTGTCACGTGTGTATTAACCATTCGAATTTTCTTGCTGACCTTGTGGTGGGTGATGCATGGTTGCCTAGCACCGTGTTTACAAAGACCGGAGTAAGCCTTGTCGTGTGCCGCACAGAGTTTGCTGAGTCTGTTCTGCGGCGGTTGGTTGACAATGGTTCATGTGTGTCAATCGAGGTGGGCGAGGACGAGATTCGGGAATCTCAAACTGACAGAGTGATCTTCGGTGAGTTTGCTTACGCCTATGCAGCCTTCTTGCAGAACCTGGGGTTGCATACGCCGCAACTTGTTGGACCAAATCATGGTTTCGGAACTCTAAAGCCAGAACGTCAAGTGGCGTCGTTCCATCGCGAGTTGGTGCGTAAGCAGTCGCTAATGGCTTCCAGGCGTTATCGCTATATGAAGTGGCGCAAAGGCACTCGAGAACTTCGCGGTTACGTCATGCGTTACGTGCGTTGGTTCCTCGTGCGTATTCTGCGCGTGAAGAGTCTGAGTGGTCAACGTAAAGAGATTTCGAAGGATCGCTTCTCAGGATTCCGCTGATTTATTCATCCGAGAAATAACGCTCGACACGAGTGCGCCGGTGAGATCGACAGTGATAAAAACGATTCGGCTCATGAGCGCAAGCGAGACTGCCATTGGGGTTCCAATGATGCCCCCAGCGAGAGAGGTGAACACTGCTTCGCGAACACCAATTCCTCCTGGCACTCCCACTACGACAAAACCAGCGAGCCAGGAAGTCGTGGTGATGAACAGCATGTCTGCGATGCTGATTTTGGCTCCGAAAGCTGTAGCGGTGACCGATGTAGAGAGCGACATCAAGATCCATGCCGGAATGTGAACAACAGTCAGCCGTGCAAGACGTTTCGGGTCTGTCAGCGATGATGCTGAAGACGAGACACGGGTTGCAACTCGGATGATTACTGCACGAAGCGAAGGCTGTGAGAATGCTGCATAAGCAACTATGAGACCTATAGCAATCAGTACGGCGATGAGCTGGTGACCTGTTGTTGTGGCAGCACCAATGCCTATTGTCACTACGGCTGCTGCATAGGTGGTGACCAGAGATAACCCGGTTGAGGCATACGCATCGAGACGGGGAATACCATTACGAACTGCAAGTTCTGCACGTCCCACTATGGGCCAGATCCCGCCTGGAACATACTTTCCGAGTTGTCCCGTGAAGTACCAAGCCATGGCATTGCGATGACGAACATTGTGTGAACGAGCAACAATCATCGTTACCCAGATCCACCCAATAGATGTCATGGCTGCGAGACCCAAGAGAAGACTCAGAACAAGATTGATGGCATCCACCTGGCTAAATGCATCGCTAACTTCATCCCACTTTGAGATCAACGTACGTGTAACGAAAGCAACTCCGGCGAAACCAATAGCTATGCCTAGAACAGAACTAATGCGAGCGAGAAGTGGTCGTGATTTCATCGACGGTCCTGCATGAATGGGAACGTAGTGCGAACTGTCTGTACTTCTTCTGAAGATATATCGGCATACAGAATGGTGGAGACATCGCCAGCCTCTGCGATGACTTCGCCAAGAGGGTTAATTACTCGACTGTCGCCCGCGTAGTTCAATCCACCACCTGAACCGACACGATTGCAACCAATTACAAATGCTTGGTTCTCTATTGCACGTGCTCGCAGTAAGGCCATCCAGTGCTCTCGTCGGCTTGCTGGCCAATTTCCTGGCACCACATAGACGTCTGTGTTTGCTGCGGTCTTCCAAAACTCGTCGGCGAAACGAAGGTCGTAACATACAAAAAGAGTCACGCGAATTCCATCAACATCAACGGTTACGAAATCATGGCCAGGGCGGAAATAGGTATCTTCGCCTCCGTATGTGAATGGGTGAATCTTGTGATACCTGTGTTGTTTGCCTTGTGGGCTTACAAGGACAAAGGAGTTGAAAGGTCGAGGATCATCGCTGGTCACTTCAGGACAGCTTCCGCCAATCCAAATGTTGTGTTGCGTTGCCATCTTGGAAAGGAACTGTGATGATGGGCCACCTTCCGGTTCGCCAATATCGCTTCGGTCTACGACAAAACCTGTTGAGAACATCTCTGTGAGCAGAATAAATGTTGCGCCGTTCTCC
>CALPPK020000004.1 GCA_943325435.2 Bifidobacterium breve | reverse complement strand
GCGCAGTCACTTGGTGGCACACCAGCAAATATCACTAAGTACGACTCCTGCTTGAAGGCACTCGTGCCAGTCATTCAGCAAGCTGCACTTGATTATGTTGCTGCGCCAGACACAGCTAACGCAATCATTCTCGATGCTGTCAACCAGTACAACAACGGTTGGGTGTATGACGCAGGCCAGGCAAAAGCTGCCGTAGCAAAGATGCAAGAAGACAAGCTCGTCGCTAACAGCCCAGACGGAACACTTGGTTCATTCGACATGGATCGCGTTACAGCATTCATTGCGACTGCGTCTCCAGTGTTCACTTCAACTGGCGCAAAGGTTAAAGATGGCCTAGTTGCTGACGACATCGTCACCAACAAGTACATCAACCCAGCAATCAAACTTGGTTAAACAAACGCAAAACATTGGGGAGGGGCAGAAATGCTCCTCCCCTTTTGTGTTTATCGGCCAAAGTCGAAACGACTAATTTCCTTCATAGCCCCGCCAAGAGACTCAACGGCACCAGCGAACATGCGCGAACCTAGGTCAGCACTAGCCCCAGTTGGATCGCCGATATGTCCTTCGGGGAAGAAGTCATTTGAAAGCCATCCGAATGCGACCCGACCGCCGAACTTCACTTGTTCGTTCTTCGCCAGACCCTCAGGCACTCGACGGACTGCAAGTGACATATCGACCAGGTCAGGACGCAAATGCAGCATCACTGAAGTTTCGTCGACACCGCCGTGGACTCCCATACCAAGTTCTGACTCGGCAGATGATCCACCTTGGTCTGCAGGCATGTGAGGATGAGCAAGGAAGGTCTGTAGGCCGTACTTCAGGCGCAACTCCCGGTTCATCATTGCCATCAACGCACTGTTGCCGCCATGTCCGTTAATAAACATGATCTTCTTCGCAGGAGTCGCTGCTACACACCGGCCAATGTCATCAATTACAGACATCATGGTTGTGGCTGACAACCACATAGTCCCCGCCGCCCATGCATGCTCGTTTGATTTGGTAAACGGAAGAGTCGGCAACAGCCATGCATTTGTTTCTGCACCAAACTTCTCTACTGCAGCGCGAGACACGGCGTCTGCCACTACGAAGTCAGTATTCAACGGCAAGTGTGGTCCGTGTTGCTCAATTGCACCCAACGGCAAAACAACGATCGAATCTTTTGACAGTTCGGCTGATAATTGCAATGCGGATAGGTCACCCAGTAATCGTGAAGAAGCCATGCAACAAACCTATCTGAGTGCTTGAATAGAGACTGTGACTAAGCGATCAGAAACAGATTTTGACGCCATCGTTATAGGGGCGGGCCATAACGGGTTAGTTACTGCTGCTTATCTCGCCAGACACGGCTTGTCTACGTTGCTCATTGAGGCCCGTTCAGAGGTTGGGGGCACAGCTGCAAGCGAGCAATACGGTGGCGCCACAGTGAATATTTGCAACTGCGACCACCTCACATTTCGCACAACCCCCATTGCTGAAGAACTCAACTTGTCTGCTCACGGTCTTCAATACATTGATGTCGAACCGCCACAAATAAACGGTGACTGGACAACCGAAAAATTCTGGCCATTGTGGAATGACGTTGACAAGACCATTGACGAACTTGCAGTTGCACATCCGGATTCAGTCGACGGATACAGACAATTCGCAAACACTGCCATACCTGTAGCACGGTTAATCCTTGAGGCGGCCGCGAATCCGCCGACGAGAGGTTCACTACTGTCAACCGTTATTCGCAGAGGTGGTCGTGGTGTGGCCTCAATGTTGCGCATGAGCCGGATGTCGGCTGCTGACGTCATGCGACAATTCTTTGACAACGAAGCCGTCATTGGCCCAGCAATGGTGGAAGGTCCAGTTGTATGGGGACTCTCCCCCGAAACTCCAGGCACGGGACTTGGCGCTATCTCCTATGCCCTGCGGCACGTTGGGACACTTGGTCGCCCAGTAGGTGGAAGCGGAATGTTGCCAGAAGCTCTCAAACAGTCATTTCTTGCAGCGGGAGGTTTTCTGCGGACAAGCACGCGTGTTGTCGGCATCATTTGTGAAGGATCACGTGTTAGCGCCGTGCAAACTGGCGACGGTGCCACAGTTACTGCTCGCATCGTTGTCTCAGCGTGCGACCCGCAACGCACGTTTGTGCAATGGCTAAAAAATCCACCAGCAAAAGCAAATTCACTCGTTAATCGTTGGAAGAGCCACGCCCCAGGCGAAGGATATGAATCAAAGATTGATGCAATCACGAATACCCCGCCAGTGTTCAACGCCTTCACAGAATCGCTTGCACATCTTCAAAACACTGGTTCTACCATCATCGTCAGCCCATCACTGGCAGAACTGCATCGTGGTTCTCAATTGATGCGCGAGGGCAAAACGATGCCGCGAATGGCGCTACTCGCGAACACTCCTTCCAATATTGACGACACCATCGTTCCGCCCGGAAAGAATGTTTTCAGTCTTGAGGCGTTGTACACGCCGTACTCGTTTACTGATGGGTGGGAATCTATTGATGAACCGGAGAGATGGTTACGACAATTCGGATCATTAGTTCAGCCTGGGTTTATGGATTCAATTGAGCAATGGCGAGTTCTCACTCCGTCACATTATGAATCGCAGTTCCATCTTCCGAAGGGTCATGCAACCAGTTTTGGTGGCGGACCGCTCGCTGCGTTTATGGGTTCGACGCCAGAACTCACCAGGTACCACACACCCATCAAGGGCCTGTACCTCACAGGTGCAGCCACTTTCCCCGGTGCCGGAGTGTGGGGGTCAAGCGGCCGTAATGCGGCACTGACCATCATCAAAGAAATGGGCTGACGCTTACGCGTCTTTCACAATTCCGGAACGCTTAACAACTGGATCTTTATCGCTCCAAGGGAAGTTGATCCATAAGTCTGTGTGCTTCCAGACATATTCGCACTGCACTACTGAATGAGATTTTTCGTACAGCACTGCTGAACGAACTTCTTTCACACGACCCTTGAAGAAGTCTTGAACGATTTTTAGGGTGTGCCCGGTGTCTGCAACGTCATCAACGATCAGAACACGTGCGAAACGTAATTCAACGAGGTCCGGCACTGGAGGAAGAATCATCGGAACTGGAAGACGCTCGTCGACTCCTGTATAAAACTCAACGTTCATTGTGTAGAGATTCTTCACGGCTAATGCATAACCAAGTGCACCAGCAGCTAGTAATCCGCCTCGTGCAATGGCCAAAATAATGTCCGGCTCATATCCCCCCTCGGCGACACTGGTAGCTAGCTCTCGGCTTGCTTCACCAAATATTTCCCAGGACATGATTTCACGTTCGCTCACATCTCAAAACTAGTCGCAACCAGCGGTTGCCGCCGATTCCATCACTTTTTCAAACAAAAAGTTAAGTACATCTACGCTTGATACCGAGGAAGTCGTCCCTCGCGCTTGGCACGTTGTGTCTCTCGCGCATCATCCGAAAAACTTGCCATTATCTGTTGGCGGTTCTCCATATCAATGGCCGCCTGCAGCCCAGGTATCTCTAACGACGCCCACATGCCTTCTTTAGTAAGAGCCACTCCAATCGGGCTATTCATCATGATCTCTTCGGCTTTTATATAGGCAGCATCGAGTAGTACGTCTGGAGGCAGGACTTCCGTCACAAGCCCAATCCGAAGTGCCTCCTGCGAATCGAATAGTCGACCAGTCAACATGATTTCATGAGCACGCGCTGCACCTATGAGCCGAGGAAGCAACCAACTGGTTCCGATGTCGCAAGCAGAGAGACCAATCCTGATGAATGCTGCATTGAATCGTGCGGTCTCAGAACACATACGCAGGTCAGAGCCGAGAACAAGAGCGAAGCCACCGCCAGCAGCTGGGCCATTTACCGCCGCGATAATGGGCTGTGGAATCGATCTCATTTTTGGGATAAGGGAAGCAATGTGTTTCTGAACAGCGAAACCCTTCTCCACACTTCCGTTCCATTCGAAGCCAGGAGCTTCTCCATAGCCGCCAAGGTCAAGTCCGGCACAGAAACCACGACCACTTCCAGTGAGGACCACCACACGGGCATCACGGGATTTTCCAATTTTACTAAATGTCTCGTGCAATGATTCAACCATCGTCGAGGTCATGGCATTCAACTTGTCGGGGCGATTCATAGTGACAAGAGCTATGCCATCGCGTGGGTATGTCAGTTCAATTTCAGCCATTCCTAATCGTGCCATCTATATGTCCTGAGAACCCATACGGAGAGCCCTGAAAAACACCGCGCTTCGCTCCCACATAGGCAATAATGGTCTGACCGTTTCAGGAACCTATGACAATCACTTCACTCACCCGCCGACTACATATCCCCCCCGCCTCTGATCCGTGGGGTCGGACACTTCGTAGAGCAGGAATCGTCTATTTGTTGTCCCGCTTGTTTGTAGTCATGGGGGCCGCAATTGCAGTCGCTGCGCAAGCAGTTGTTGACCGCTCTAATGATGTGGAGCCTGCCAACGGGCTCAGTGGACTTGCCGACATCCTGGCTAGTTGGGACGGCCACTGGTACCTAGATGTCGTGCGTGAGGGTTATCCCCATCACATCATGCCCAATGTGACGTACTTCGTATCCGACGCACGAGCCGCATTCTTTCCTTTGTACCCACGATTTGTTCACTACATCGATGTAGTTGTTCCTGGTGGCCCCGTCAGTATGGCGCTCGCAGTCAACGTCATTCTCGGCGCATGTTTTGTATTCCTTGCTGGCTACTTGTGCCGCGGGCTTTTCGACATCAAGACAGCGGAAAAGGCAATGATCCTGATTGCATTGTTTCCCGGCAGTTTCGTGCTCAGCATGGCCTACTCCGAAGCACTCATGCTCACAATTGTTGCACTGTGTTTCATAGCACTGCGCGACAAGCACTGGCTATGGGCAGGAATCCTTGCCGCCATGGCTACGGCGACACGTCCAAATGGTGTCGCTCTAGTTGCTGCGTGTGCCGTCGCATCTTTGCTTGCTATTCGAAACGACAGAGACTGGAAATCACTAATTGCTCCTGCTCTCTCACCGCTCGGCTTCATCGGTTTCATGTGGTTCCTACGCATGCACACCGGAGAGAACACTGCTTGGTTTCGTGTACAACGCGAAGCTTGGCAAGAAGGCACCAGTTTTGGTGCAACTGCCGTGCAGAGAACTATCGACTTCTTCATACACCCAGTCAGTTCACCGACTTCAGTACTAACCGCGGCAAGCGTAGGAGCCATGCTGATTGCCCTTTACATGGCTCGCAAGTACAAGATGAACCTGATTTACTGGTCGTACACCGCAGTTGTGTTGGCACTCATGCTGATTCCTGCAACCGTGACCGCACGTCCGCGCTTTTTGTTCACAGCATTCCCATTGTTTTTTCCAGTTGCGCGAGCATTACGCGACGACGAAGACAAGTGGTGGCCACTAGTAGTTGTGGTCATGATCGGCGGACTTGTGACAGTAATGGGCATTTATGGCGTGCGAGGCGCAATCCCGTAAACAGTTAGAGGGGAAGCCTTCTCCACACTGCAGTGGGCAGATTCTTCAATATCAAGAACATATATTGCAGTAATCCGGGAACCCAGATAACTGTCTTCGAAGTTGAGATTGCTTTTTCAACTGCAGTGGCTACAGACTCTGCATCTGTAGAAAACGGAGCTTTATCCATTCCTTTTGTCATCTTCGTAGTGACAAAACCAGGACGCACGACCAACACTGAAACACCAGATCCAACCAGTTCATGGTCAAGTGCCAATGCGAAACCGTCTATACCAGCCTTGGTAGCGCCGTACGCAGGGTTACCTTTACGAACTCGTTCACCTGCAACTGACGACAGCAAAACCATCTTGCCGTAACCCTGCGAGCGCATCTGGGCCGCAAGGGCGTACATAAGAACCATCGTTCCCGTGAAGTTCACGTCTGCAACCGGCAACAACGCTGCAGGATTAGCGTAGTAGTCAACACCTTCTTGCAGAACGCCCTGGGCGATAACGGCTACGTCAATGTCTCCGACTTGTTGCGCGACTTCGGCTACAACATGCACCATTGAAGCTGAGTCATCCGCATTGAAACGCACATGGTGAACTTCAAGATCCGGGTACCGTTCTGCGATCTCAGCAATCTGTTGATCAGCGACGTCGATATCACGGCTGACGAGAACAACATGGGAAACACCAGGCTTCACCAACTTGTGAATTATTGCCTGTCCAATTTCGCTCGTACCGCCAAACAACACAATATTCTGCGCAACTCCTACACCATTTTTCATAACGATCTCCTGTGATCTACTAGTCCCAAACGGCGCGACAAATCGCTACGCCATAAACCAATCGGGTCCATCTCTTCTTGAGTGCTCATCCACTCGTCGATGCGTGGATATCCCCTACGTACTGCCGATGCAGAGACATGAGAATCTTTTGCCAAGTAGTGACGTCCGCCCGCATCCAAAACAAGGGAGTCAACCTCTGACAGCAATTCAGCTAACCCAGAAATTCCTGCAGCCATATCAAGCGTCAATGTCCAGCCCTCTGTAGGAAATGACATTGGAGCATTGTTCTGAGGACCCATTCTTTTCAACACTGCAAGGAACGAAGCAACACCTGCACCTGAGAATTTCTCAATCACTTTGCGTAATACGTCAGTGCGATCAAGCGGAACAATGAATTGATACTGAATGAATCCCTGTTTTCCGTACAGACGATTCCAACGATTAACACCGTCGAGTGGATGAAAGAACGCTGGTATTGATTCCAAGCCAATATGACTCTTCGCTGGAGCCTTGCGGTACCAGGCTTCATTAAATGCCTTAATCGACCACTTGTTCAACAACCCGTTCGGGACCCAACCTGGCGCAGATACTGTTAAACGAGGGTCATACGCAAGAGGCTCTTTGTTTTCCACTTTGCTAGCCACGGCATGATCACCACGTGTCAAAACACCGCGACCCATTGACGCTCCGGTAGCAAGCAAATCTACCCACGCAACAGAATATCGATAGTCATCATCTACACCGTCGGCACTCATAGCAGCGCAGACGGCATCGAAATTCTCCAACCGGACTGTTTCAACTTCCACACGTGAAGTCTCAATCTTCAACATTGCAATAGTTGCCCGAAGAACCACTCCAGTGAGTCCCATGCCCCCAACAGTTGCCCAAAACCAGGCAGGATTCTGTTCAGGCGAAAGCTCCACTACTTCGCCACTCGACAACATAAGCGTCAAGGACCGAACATGCTGGCCAAAGCTTCCGTCGATGTGGTGATTCTTCCCATGGATGTCAGATGCAATTGCACCTCCGACGGTTACAAACCTGGTGCCGGGAGTAACGGGAATAAACCAGCCTTGTGGAACACACATGCGCAATATCGCATCAATACTGACGCTTGAAGCTACTGTCAGCAGACCTGTCAATGGGTCGAAATCCGCGTCGATACCCATCGGGTCATTCTCTGCAGTCATCTCAAGAACTATTCCGCCTGCATTTTGGGCTGCAGCACCATATGACCTGCCAAGACCGCGCGAGATAACGCCTCGCTCGCCGGCTGTTCCAATTGTCGAGCGAACTACATCAACATCTGTGGTGTGAACAAGATCGGCCACGGTCCAGGCGGTTCGACCCCATCCTGAGAGACGCTGCATAACCATGCATCAAATTCTAGACCGTGCCCTCAATAAACAGAGGTCAATGAGGATTTCCTTACGAGGCGTACACCGCAAGCCCGTATACGACAACCCACACCGCGCCATACGCCTGAATCCAGCGATCATTAAAGAACACTTCTTCAGGTGCTCCACCGCCGCCGTTTTCTAACACCAGTAAGTAGCGCAGAAGAGCAAGCACCATTGGCACAATCGACAAACCGTGGAACGGAATAGCTTCATTGGCAATTGCTGCATTCTCAAACGCCCACATGCAATAGGTCACAACGGTCGCCGTACATGAGACAACAAGCAGTTGTCGTAGATACACAAGAGAATACGACTTCAGTGATGTCCGCGTAACAGCAGCTTGTTCTCCGAGCTCCAGCAATTCTGCAAAACGCTTTCCAGTAACTATGAAAAAAGAGCCGAACGTAATGCACAGCACAAACCACATAGACATCGGCGTTTGTGTCGCAGCTGCACCTACCATTGCGCGCAACACAAAACCACTAGCAACAAGAGACAAATCAAGCAAAGGTATGTGCTTCCACCACGTGCTGTAACCAATAGTCAATCCGGCATACAGCGCAATGATGCCTCCGGCGGCTGGACGCACCACGTAACCAAGAGCAGGACCACTTATCAGTAGAACTGAACCAATAATCCGAGCAAGAGAAAGAGGAACATCGCCACTTGCAATGGGTCGATTGCGCTTCTTTGGGTGCTGGCGATCTTGCTCAACATCCATGATGTCGTTCCAATAGTACGTGCCGCTTGCGACCATACAGAAAGCAGCAAAAACAGTAAGCGTCTTACCTAATGACGACCATTCGTTCAGAACACCAAGGGCGGCTGGTGCTGCAAATACCAGAACGTTCTTGGTCCATTGAGACGGACGAGCTTCTTTGATGCAGGCCAGAATCATGCGACCAACACCACTAAATCAATATCGTTTACCCATGTTGGTTCCGAAAAAAGCTCTAACAATTCCGTGTCTCCTGACGAATCTCCATATGCATACACAAGGTCCTCAGTCGCTATTCCGGAATCTTGGCACCACTTCTGAACCCGTGAAGCCTTCTCTTTTCCACGACAATTCTGGCCCACCAACTTGCCGGTGAGAAGACCGTCCATTTCCTCTAGTTCGGTACACAAAACTGCGTCTACTTCCAGAAGGTCACCTAACGGGTGCAGGTATGCACCCAATGACGCCGACACGAGAATAACAACATGGCCCTGTTCTTGGTGCCAACGCATACGTGTAGCAACGTCACTTCGCAACCATTTGTCAGCCACTTTTGATGCGAACTGAATTCCGAGCGATTCGACTTCCCGAGCATCTTTGCCTGCAAAAACGCCGTCAACAAACTTCATCTTCAGCGAATCCCTGTCTCGACGTCTGACACTCTGAAACGTTTCCCCAATGTCCGTCAGCAAAACCTTTGAAAGCCTAGAGATTCCTCCTACAGACTTCATGAATGGGACAACACAATCGCGAACGGTCAGGGTGTTATCCACATCAAAAGCTGCGACCGTTACATTCATCGCCACAGGCTAGTTGCCCTTCTCATTAGCACCGAGGATTGGCGTCATATCTGCAAAGAAGGACGGCCAACTCTTAGTTACCACCTCAGGATCGGCGACTTTCACTCCGGGCGCACACAACGACAAAAGCGACAGCGCCATCGCCATGCGGTGATCATGATGACTATTGAAGATCGCTGAATTCCAAGTACAAGGACCAGAAATTCTCAGACCATCTGCTTCGACAATCACATTCCCACCAGCACGATTTATCTCGTTCGCAAGATCCCCAAGCCTGTCGCTCTCCTTGTTTCGAATAAAACCAATTCCGCTAAGAACGCTCTCGCCAGTGGCCATACAACACGCAACAGCCACTGCAGGAACCAAGTCCGAACAATCCGACATGTCCATTACCAGTGGCAAGACATTCTGCGATTTCGAACGCGAGACCGACACGTCTGAGTCACCGACAACACATGTCAATCCCATGTTTTCCAAAATAGGAATGATCTCGGAATCTCCCTGCAACGACGCTGTCGCTAAACCAGGAATCACCACGCGACCTTCGCGAATCGCAATAGCAACTAGAGGAAAAGCAGCCGATGAATAGTCGGGTTCAATCAAATAGTCTCGTCCACCGTATTCACCACTGCTCACATTGATCGTTGATTCATCTAGCGAAACGGAAGCTCCGAACGACCTCATGACATTCGCCGTCATCTCTACGTACGAACGAGAAACAAGGGGTCCGTCGACATGAACGACGAGTCCAGAATCAAGCATCGGACCAATCAACATCAGTGCTGAAATGAATTGACTTGAAACATTCCCTGCGATGTGAATATCGCCGCCAGACAACGAGCCTCTGGATACAGATACGGGCAGATGGCCTTCTTCACCGAGATGTGAGATTTCAGCACCCAACGAAATAAGAGCACTGTGCAGATCAGCCATAGGGCGACTACGTAAAAATTCTTCGCCGTCAATAATCGAGGTCGTTTCAAATAAGGCCGCGACTGCAGTGAGAAATCGAGATGAAGTGCCTGCAAGTACAGCATCGACTATGCCTGGAAACTTAGGAACGGAGGTCTCTCCGATAATGACTTCATTTCCGAGATTCGTGATCGAACGCCCAGAATCCCTGATGACATTCAACACAACACGTGCATCATCGCCTGTTGGAATGCCTGAAATACGCGAAGCTTCTTTTGACAACATCGCACACACCAATGCACGGTTAGCGACACTCTTCGAACCCGGAACCGACACCACCGCGTCGATTGGCCCAGCATTCGGTTGCAGTGAGATTGTGGTCACGACAATGGCTGGATAGCCGGACGGAATCCGCGGGCCAGCAACCCACCTCGAAACACTTCTGCATGTTCGGCGCGCACAACCGTGACCATAATGCCGCGGTCACCTTCAGCAGAATGCACAACTTCAAAGTCATAGATATTCACACCAAGTTCGCCAGACAACGTGAAGACATCAGCTGCTGCTCCGGGGCGGTCAGGAATCGGTATTCGTACTTCCGCCAAATCTTCAACCGCGCCTGCACCAGTTGGCAAATTCATACGGGCGCGTCTCGCCTGTTCTAGACGCGACAACAAGCCGTCACGGTCAGACGCTGCCACAACATCGCGCATGTCTGTCAAACCAAGAATGAGGGCATCAAGACCACGCACAATTGATGTCTTGTTCTGTTCGCATATATCAAGCCAAATACCAGGTCGACCAGAGGCGATACGGGTCATGTCACGAAAACCACCTGCTGCAAGTCGCAACAGTGCCATGTGTTCCTCTGAACGGTTATCAGCTATCCGCATCAACGTTGCAGCAGTCAGGTGTGGAACATGGCTAACGACAGCAACAAGATCATCATGTTGCTCCGCGTCCATAGCAACAATTTCTGCTCCGAATTTTGCTACCAACCCAGCCACAACGGCGAAAGCGGTGTCGGACGAATTCGTGGTCGGAGTCAAAACCCACACGGCGCCGGCAAACATAGAAGCATCTGCGCCATCTAGACCGTCCAACTCAGACCCAGCCATTGGATGACCTGGCACAAAACGTGGATCTGATATCTGAAGTGAAATAGATGTCTTCACTGACCCGACATCAGTAACAACTCCGGTTGTCAACGCCAACGACTCAGTTACTGCTTGCGCAACGGTGCCGACAGGAGTGGCAACAAACGTCACCTCGGCGTCTGAATACAAACCGGGAAACGCGATGATTTCTCGTTCAAGCGCAACATCGATCTTTGACTTATCAGAATCGTGCCCCCCAACGTCGTAACCAGCATCAGCCAAAGCGAGCGCGAGCGAACCACCAATCAACCCAAGGCCAAAAACATTCGCCTTCTTTTTCGTCGTCGCCTCTGCGCTCATTCCCACACCGTATCCGTGCCGTCTAAGTCAACTGCGCTAGATAATTGACGGACCTCTTCAATGGTCAGTTCACGCCATTGTCCGGGCGCCAGTTTTGTGTCACGAAGAGGTCCAATGCGTGTACGCACGAGTCGAATCACCGGATGTCCAACCTCTTCGCACATTCGACGTACCTGCCTGTTGCGGCCCTCATGAATCACTATTCGCAAAACTCCTGGCTCTGGCTGCCCCACCTCTGCAGGCGCGGTCATCCCGTCTTCTAATTCAACGCCGTCACGCAAATGTCGCAACGCACCGTTCGGAACACCATTTGTACCGCATTCAACTTCGGCTATGTATTCCTTCTCAACACCGTGACTCGGGTGCGTCAAAAACTGAGTCAATTGACCATCATTCGTGAGTATCAATAATCCGGTGGTGTCAATATCCAATCGTCCGACCGAGAACACACGTGGTTCCGAGGGCACGTAATCAAGAACCGTCTCTCTGCCATGCGTATCAACCATGGTTGTTACAACACCTTCTGGTTTGTTCAACAAGTAATACACAAGGCCGGGAAGTACGCCCACTGGAGCGCCATCCACTTCAATGATGTCCGTGTCTACATTTACTCGACGCCCCAGTACTGCTACGTCACCATTGACATCAACGCGACCATCTTCAATCAAGTTCTCACAGACACGACGAGAGCCGAATCCGGCCCTGGCAAGAACTTTCTGCAACCGCTCACCATCGGCAAGACGCGCGTCATTTGCAATCTGTTCCCATAACGGTGGTTCGGGAACCGCGCCTCCCGGCGGGGTGAACGAAGACATTACGCGCCTTCGCTCGGCTCAGAAATCGAGTCTGCCTCGATCAATAGTGTCTTCTCTAGCGCTTCCACTAGAGACGCATCGGGCACAAAAGAAGCAATAGATGGGAGATCTTTCAGAGAGGCAATGCCCAACTTCTCTAGGAACAATTGTGTTGTACCCCAGAGAACAGCCTGACCAGGTCCGTTATCTCGCGAGACAGGCGCTACATATGCACGACCATGCAATGTTCGTAACACAGAATCCGGATCAACCCCGCGGATTGAGGCAATCTGTAGACGCGAGATTGGTTGTTTGTAGGCGATGATCGCAAGAGTCTCAAGTGCTGCGCCAGACAAACGGGCACGTTGGCCATCAAGAATGAAGCGTTCAACATATGGCGCGAGATCTGGATGAGTTTGAAAACGCCACCCTCCAGCAACCTTGGCCAATTGAAAACCATGACCTGCTTCTTCATACGTCTCTGCGAGACGACCACATACTTCGTCAACAGTGGTTGCAGGAATCTCCAGCAATTGCGCAATGAGGTCTGTCGGTACGGGTTCGTGGGCTACGAGGACAATTGCCTCGATAGCTCGCACTGTTTCTGTAGTTACGTCATCCTTCATAAGAATCGATCTCCGTCATACTTTCGTTTCCAGTACCGATACCAGTCCACTGAACCGTAATGTCACCAAAACGGTCTATTTGATCTAGTTCAATAAAACCCTGTTTGTACATTTCAAGAATCGCTAAAAAGCGAACAACAATTTCAAGACGCTCGACAAGCCCTGTGGTCAACGCTCGAAATGAGGTGCTCCCGGCACGAGCTATGTCTTCCATCAATTCTTCGACCGCCTCAGCCACAGTAAATCGAATTGGCGAGATGTGATACAGGCTCAACTCGTCGCGCTTGCGAGGAGTGATTGCGCTGATAAATCCGCGCTCAAGCTTTTCTATGGTTAATCCCTCAAGTAGATCAGGCGCAACATCTGAGAAGCGTTCGTCTGGACCAACTGCACGCCCGTACACCCGGTCTGCATCGTCAACAAATGTTGCGAGAATCTTTGCGACATCTTTGAACGTCTTGCATTCAAGTAGACGCGCAAGGAGTAGGTCACGCTCTTCCCACAATGCCAATTCGTCGTCCAGATCGACTGCCTCGCGCCCTGGAAGCAATCGGCGAGTCTTCAATTCGATCAACGTGGCCGCGATAAGAAGAAACTCCGTAGCGACTTCAAGATCAAGCTCTTGCATCTTCAACAACTCAGCCAAATAAGCGTCAACAATGGTTGAAAGGCTGATCTCGTGGATATCCACCTCCTCACGCAAAATGAGATGGAGCAAAAGGTCGAAAGGTCCCTCGTACACGGGGGTTGCTACGTCAATTGCCACCATCCCATCGTACTTGCCTGAACCACCTGGGTCGGCAATTGACCGCGTGTAATCATTGCCTAGCAACTAGATTTTGAGCGTGCCTCGCGTTCTGTCTTGTATCCAGCCCACCGGACCAGTGCACCTCGGCAATTATCTGGGAGCCCTCTCTAACTGGGTCTCTGGCCAGCACGACGGTGACGTTTTCCACGGCATCGTCGACCTTCACGCCCTGACGGCCATCGATACCCCTGGCCTGATCGGAACACAGACAATCGAACTAGCAGCAATGCTCTTTGCTTGCGGCCTCGACCCGGATGTTGCCACTGTCTTTGTACAAAGCCATATTCATGAACACACCGAACTTGCGTGGATCATGGAGTGCACTGTCTCGTACGGCGAACTCAGTCGCATGACTCAATTCAAAGACAAATCAGCACGTCGAGAGGCTGAGTTTATTTCAGCAGGACTTTTCACATATCCGGCGTTACAGGCTGCCGATATTTTGTTGTACGACGCTGAAGAAGTTCCGGTTGGTGATGATCAGCGCCAGCACATTGAAATCACCCGCGACATTGCGGTTCGTTTTAATCATCGATTCGGTGACACATTTGTCCTTCCGAAAGCTGTTCACCCGAAGGCCGGTGCTCGCGTAATGGACTTGCAAGACCCAACTTCGAAGATGTCAAAGTCGGCTGCTAGTGAAAGCGGACTGGTGTACTTACTTGATGACAATGCAACTATTTCAAAGAAGTTCAAACGCGCCGTCACCGACTCCGACGGTGAAGTGAAGTACGACATCGCCAACAAACCAGGTGTTTCTAATCTTCTTGATATTTTGTCTGCCTCTACTGGAAAACCTGTTGATGAGTTAGTCAGTCAATATTCACAGTACGGCGCACTGAAATCAGATACCGGAGATGCCGTGATCGCAGTTGTGGAACCAATTCGCTCTCGTTTCCATGAACTCATGCAAGACAAGGGCGAACTTGCCAGGCTGCTGTCTATTGGCAATGAAAGAGCACGCAATGTTGCGGCTGTGACATTACAGAGAGCCCACTCAGCAATAGGTCTGTTACCGCGTATCTAGATATCGTCTGCCGCTCTCAGCAGACGAGACACTTCATCATTTGCTACTCCCCTGACCAGCTCGACAGTTCGAGGGTCGCTAATGGCGTTCAGCAATTCGGCTCCCAGAGTCTCATGATTGTGATACTCAGCAAATCTTCGACCGCGAGGTCCGACCAGGGTGGCCACAACGCGCGCTATGAATCCGAGGCCTGAAATATTTTTGCCAACATCGTGCAACAGCGCGGCGGCTCTTTCAGATTGAAGTGCAGTTGGTGCGAATTCATCCAATCGGACTAGAACAGCAACACTGTGGCGCTGATCTCGATATTGCATTTCAGTCCACGTCTTGAACTCTGCTTGGTTCAAAACATCCTGCGCCTTTGCAATTTCGATCGGACTCGGTGGTGATTGCGAAAACGAACCAAATGCCCTCTTAATCAAATGAATTGATTTCATCCTGTCGCCCTCGGATGCGCATCACGATACACGGCCCACAATCTGTCGTTTGAGACCTTCGTGTATATCTGTGTTGTCGAGATTGTTGCGTGTCCCAACATCTCCTGAACGATCCGCAGGTCTGCGCCATGTTCGAGCATGTGAGTTGCACATGAATGACGAAGAACGTGAGGCGATAAGTCTCGTGTGATTCCCGCCCGCACTCCGGCATCTCGAACAACGTGCCACGCCTTTTGTCGATTCAAGCGCTTACCACGATTAGTGAGGAACACCGCTTCCCTATCGGAGCCACGCGACCACACGTCAGGGACTAACTGGGCGCGACCGGCATTACTGATGTATTCGCGTAGCCGTTCCTCTGCAATGCGACCGAACGGCACAACACGTTCTTTTGAACCTTTGCCGAATAAACGCACCACACGCGACGACAGATCCAGATCATCAAGATTCAAGTCACATGCTTCTGAAATTCTGGCTCCTGTTGCGTACAAGAACTCCATCAAAGCCCGGTCCCGCATTTCTGTAGCTGAATCACCCACCATTGCTTCGAGCAGAGACTGAACCTCATCTTGGCTTAGCGGCTTCGGAACACCACCAGGCACTTTGACGCCTTCGATTCGAGATGTTGGATTATCCCGTCTTCTATCTTCAGACAACAAAAAAGTATGCATCATACGAATAGCAGCAAGTCTTCGTGCTGTACTTGCATTCGCATCGCCAGAGGCCTGCAGAACACGCACGTATTCTTCAACTTCTGTTTCACGCGCAGTAAGGAGACTCTTAGACAAGGAGCCAAGAAACTCCACGTATCGAGTCAAATCACGCCGATAATTCGAAATGGTGTTTGCTGCTCGTCCTTTTTCTACAGCCATCCAACGAAGGAACTCTTCAACAAGTTCGGCGTCTCGTTCAGTTGTGGAACTCTTCGACATGCTTCACACGCCAAGATCATCGAAACGCCGCGCAGCCAACAGAATCCCCACAGAGCTCTTAGCATCCGTAATCTTGCCTTCATCCACCATTGTCAAGGCCTCAGAAAACGGAATCACCAGCACCTTCATTTCCAATTCCTCTGGCCCTTCCGGTGCTGAGCCACCAGCGACAACATCTCGGGCGATAAACAATTCCAAAACAGAGTCAGTCACACCCGGAGACGAAAGACAAGAGCCCAAGTACTCGACTGTTCGCGGTACATACCCAGTCTCTTCTGCAAGTTCTCGCCACGCTG
>CALPPK020000003.1 GCA_943325435.2 Bifidobacterium breve | reverse complement strand
GTCTTCGCTGATGCTTGAAGAACTGTCTGCCAAAGTCCGATCCGGAGAGATCAACCCTGTTGATCTCGTTAATGAGAGCCTTCGTCGCTTCGAAGCAGCTTCGTCATTGAATGCAGTCGTGGCAACATTCGCCGACGAGGCACGTGCACTGGCATCATCACATCCACGCACAGGCGCTCTCGCCGGTTTGCCATTTTTGGTGAAAGACATGGCACGAGTACAGGGCCATGTAACAACTTCTGGCTCTACGTTGTATGCCAACGGCCTCCCAGACGAAGTTGATGATTCTGTTGTGTCGCGACTTCGCGAAGCTGGCGCAATCATCATCGGTAGAACAAACAGCCCAGAGTTCGGTGCAACAGCATTCACATCAAACAAGGTGTACGGCGCCACTCGTAACCCATGGAACACAGAAAAATCACCAGGCGGTTCAAGTGGTGGTTCTGCAGCGGCACTCGCTGCAGCGTTAGCACCAATCGCCACCACCTCAGATGGTGGCGGTAGCGTGCGTGGGCCTGCATCTTCATCAGGGCTGGTCGGTTACAAACCTTCAATGGGGGCTATCGGCAGAAACGTGTTACCTCGATGGATTGATTTTTCAACTCAAGGAACAAGCGGCCACAGCGTTGCTGATGTTGTCTACGAAGCTGCAATTACCCACGGGCCAGCCAATGGAGATTTTCTAGGTCTCCCTGCAAAAAGCATCGCCTTGAATCCTGTGATGCCTCATCGTGTTCTTGCGTGTCGAACATTTCGGACAGATGTTGACCCAGACATTGAAGCCAATTATGAATCCATGATTGATGCGCTAGTTGCAAGTGGTGTCACGGTGGAACGGGTTGCCTCTCCGTCAGACAACGACACAATTTGGAACTGGTTCATCATGTCAACTGCGCAACTCACTCAGAGCTTGCGGCATGAAGAACACCGTTGGACTGAATTGTCTGACTATGTGCAATCTCAATTGAAGTTTGGTGCCACGGTCACCATTGACCAGTACATCGCTGCTCAAAGAAAACGACATGAGATCAGTCTTCGATTTGATGAGTTGCTAGGTAACGACGCAGTTCTTCTGACTCCAACGTCAAATGCTCGTTCATGGCCAGCAGAAGGGCCACTGCCCGCACGTGCTGGCAATACTGACGACCCAATGGTCACACTCAATACGCCAGATGCAAACTTCACAGGGCATCCAGCCACAAGTGTGCCAATGGGACTTGATGACAATGGAGTCCCTTGCGGCATTCACATCACAGGGCCCCGATTTGCTGACAATCTCACACTTGGTCTTGCCTCACATATCGAGCAGATTAAGCCGTGGCCACTGACGGCACCTGGTTACACACCATTCGGCCTATAAACATGTGGTGACGTATCTCGTCACCGAAGTCTCATTAGCGTGGGAACACCTATTCGGCATATTCCATGAAAATTCTTATCGCACTCACTCTGTTCTTCGGATCAGGAATTCTTCTTCCACAAACTGCTGTGCTTGGTGCGACAGAAACTGTAAATGCTCCTGGAATGGCAACGATTCCCGTCATTTCATCCATTAGCGCCGGTGCGGAACATACGTGCATAGTGCGTGATGCCACCGTGTGGTGCACCGGATCTAATTCACGTGGGCAACTGGGAACTGGTTCACTAACCAAGACAATTGCCCTGAGCCCTTCCATCATGACTAACGCGGTAATGGTCGATGTCGCTGGCTCTACTTCATGTGCCGTTCGCACTGATGCCACCGTGTGGTGCTGGGGAACTGTTGCTACTTCCCTTGATATTGAGACATCCAAAACTACGACAATTGATTCACCAGTTCCCCTACAAGTTCCATTGACGAATGTTCGGACTGTGTCAGTAGGTAGGGCTCATTCATGCGCGACCAAGCACGACGACACTGTGTGGTGTTGGGGAACAAATACCTGGGGACAACTAGGCAACAATACAAACATTGATTCAGACCTACCAGTACAAGCACGCATTGACAAAGTGCAGTCGCTTGACGTTGGCGCCGAACATACGTGTGCGGTACGACGAACATCTTCCGTGTGGTGCTGGGGGTCAAATGGTTATCACCGTCTCGGCCTGCGCGCCAAGGGACCTATCCTTCTTCCGACGTATGTGCCAAAAGTTCGTGCAACAACTGTTGCTACCGGAGATGCATTCACTTGCATCATTTCACTGAATGCTCGTGTGCAATGTTGGGGACGAAATCAATTTGGTCAGTTAGCCCGTACAGCTGGTTCATCGCGCATTGCACCGCATACAACATCGATCAAGAAGCCCGTTGCCTTAACTGCCGGTAGTGAATTTGCGTGTGCAATAACCGCTGCTACCACCACGTGGTGTTGGGGTCGAAACAGATTCGGTCAATTATCAAATGGATCATGGCTCGCTTCATCAATCCCACAGAAAATTCTCACCAGCACCAATATCGGTTCAATGACTGCTCTTGCAGCCGGTGAGTCCCATGCCTGTGCAATTGCCAATACATCAGGAGCCATGTGGTGTTGGGGCCTCGGTTTGCAAGGCCAACTTGGCGATGGTGGAAGTGGCCCAAGCGGAATGCGCTCAACAGGAATCGAAATCTGGCCAAACGGTGTGCGTATGAAGTCGATTGGTACTGATCAATCTGCACGAATTATTGCCACCGGAGATATCGCTTGTGACGACGACAGGCGCGCAATCAAAACCACTGGGCCGACTGGCGCACAATGTGGGGACTATGCCACAGCCTCACTAATCTCATCGCTGAAGCCTGACGGCGTATTCGCCCTTGGTGACCTGCAGTATGAAAGCGCAAGTTCGCAAGAGCTAATGACCAACTTCGATTTATCCTGGGGCCCGCTTCGTGCAATTACTTACCCTGTTCGCGGCAATCATGAATATCTCACTGCGGGAGCCGCTGGATATGTCGATTACTTCAGCGAAATGTCTCCCTCTTACTGGACAGTAGACGCAGGCGGTTGGCGCGTCATTGCAGTTGACTCGTGGTGTCAAGGTCAGATATTCGTCGGTTGTTCAGCTACTTCAGCACAAACACAATGGTTGAAATCTGAATTACAACGAGCTCGTGATGAAGGCAGATGTGCAGCTGTATTAATGCACCATCCATTCGTATCGAGTGGTTCACTCGCAACTTCCAGTGTGAAGCACTTGTGGGAAACCGCAATCGGTGGTGGTGCAGATCTCATGTTGACAGCGCACGAACATGCCTACGAACGCTTCCTTCCTCTGAACACTTCAGGCGCTCCCGCAGTTGATGGAATGCCCCTCTTCATCAGCGGACTTGGTGGCGCGCCAGCTACTCCCATCGGAGATGCAGTTCCGGGAAGTGCATTTCGATCCAACACAAATCATGGGGTCTTGTCGTTAACGTTGACACCACGGTCATTTTCTTGGGGGTTCATCAGTGCACTCGACAACTCAACGATTGATACCGGCACCGCATCTTGTGCTCCGTAACGGGTCTCTAGCTAAATTCAGGAACTAGGGCGACCTTGCCTGCAATTTTACGATCTTGTAAATCACGCATCGCTTGAACAGCTTTGCTCATTGGGTACATCACTGGTTCTACGGGGTGAAGTTTTCCTGCAGCGATTTCTGCCAGCACTTCAACCAACATGCCTTGGTTTTCAACGACGTTGCGCCCAACCCATGCGCCCCAGTCAACACCAACCACTGTCCGATTAGTCAACAGCACATGATTCGCTGGAAGACGCGGAATTCCACCAACGAATCCGACAACGAGATACTGGCCGAATGGAGCCAGTGCACGTAAACACGGTTCGGCAAGGTCACCGCCAACTGGGTCATACACCATGTCAACTCCACCGCCGCACAATTCGCGAGTACGCAACTTCACGTCTTCATTCAGAACGTCGATTGCAGCGAAAGCTCCACGATCTAACGCCAACTGGCGCTTCTCAGCGCTTGACGCAGCAGCAATTACGCGCATACCCATTGCAACACCTAGGTCAACTGCTGCTAATCCGACTCCACCACCAGCGCCAAGCACCAGCATCGTGGCACCCTCGCGTACTTGCGCCCGCTTATGAAAGGCAAACCATGCAGTCAAGTAACTTTGCATGAAGGTTGCACCTTGACCATCACTTAACTGTTCTGGAATGGGAATCACACGACTCGCGGAAAGTACCGCTTCATCTGCAAAGCCACCACTTGGTGAGAAAACTCGATCACCGATTTTCAGGTTCGTAACATCTGATGCAACTTCAATTACTCGGCCAACAATTTCGGAACCTGGCCGATATGGGACTGGCGGCTTGATTTGGTATTTACCCTCAATCATTAGTGAGTCCACGTAATTCAACCCACTAGCCAAAACAGCCACACGTATTTGCCCCGCGGCCAATTCGGGTGAATCAATTTCTACAATCTCAATGTCGTCAAGAGAACCAAGTTGCTGTATTTGCAGGACTTTCATGCTTTCGACGGTACTAGACAAACCAGCGATGCAATGAACCGTGCTAGCTCAAGACGCGGTTGATTCGCCGGCGCACACGACCCGAGAATTGTTGGCGTTGGCGTAACGTCGCATTGTCCATGCCATACATTGCTAGCCACTTGCAGCGAACTCGGCGGTGAAGCATCAGACGCACAGAGCGAAAGACGGTTCGCTTCCCAGACTCCCCTTCAAAAGCATTGATCAACTTTCCTGATCCATGAGTAGTCACCACGATCAGATGTCGCACGTTGGTAAGAAGTGGCTGAATTCGATTCGCACCTTCGGGAAGAACCCAGGCGACCCCGTTCATCAACACACGGTCAAACCAACCCTTCAACATTGCTGGTTGACCTGACCACCATGTTGGGTACACGAGCACCAATGCTTCACACCACTGCAGATCTTCAATGTGCTGGCGTAGTTCAGGAAGTGACTTCAGTTTTTCTGCCACATCACCCACATGATTCAACCGTTCATACGGAGTAAACACCGGACTGAAATTCTCAGCCCACAGATCATGATGGCGAACTTCATGTTCACCACTCTTTAATTCGGACAGCACCTCTGAGTAAAGGAACGAGACAAAGGACTCTTGAGATGGATGAGCGAGAAGTACAAGGACTTTCACAAGGTTCCCATTTTCTTCTCTAACGACAAAAGGAAACTCTTCCTGCTTTCATCCGTTGCTGTGTCCATTGCGTACAGACTTGAGGTAGATACTTTTGTTCGCAATGATGTGTTCATTCGAAATGCGCGCGCCAATATGCGGCGACCATTGTCGTTCACCAAACGTACGTACAACCATGGCGAGCCAAATGTAGAAGCAATATGGATGCGTCGGATATTTCTCAGACCAGGCCGCACTTTGTTGTTCTCATTGAAAACAAACGCTGTTCCTGGCAACATCACACGCTCTAACCATCCCTTCAGTTGTGCGGGTAGTCCGCCCCACCATGTTGGGTACACGAACACGATGATCTCTGCAGACTTCACAAGGACAACATCACGCTCAAGTCCGACCGGCACGTCACCATTTGCCTGTCGGTATGTATTCCACTCTGAAGTCGACATCACAGGATTGAAATGTTCAGCTGCAAGATCGATCAGATCTACCGTGTGCCCTGCGGCACGCAGACCTGAAATAGCAGCATCGCGCATTGCAGAACAGAAACTTCCCTCAACGGGATGGCAGTACACAACAAGGGCATTCATAGGGTGGTCTATCGCGGAAGCAATTGGGAACTACCGTACCGTGTATGCCAGACCTCACCGGAGATTTCAACACAGGACAATTGCCAAAAATTGCACCAGGCACCGTGACTGTCACTATCGCTCGCACTGTCGAGCCTCACCACAAGGCTGAGTTCGAAACGTGGTGCCACGACATGACAGAAGCAGTGCAAGCAGCCCCTGGTTGTCTTGGAGCAACGGTTCTGTGGCCAGCCAAACCAACAGACCCGTATCACATGGTTTTTCGCTTTCTTGATGTCTTGCACCTGCGCGAGTGGGAACGATCTGACGTCCGTCAAGAATTGCGTGAACGCGCTGACCGCCTGGTGTTGTCAGAAAAGGTAACTGTCACTGCCGGAACAGAAGAGTTCTTTAATGCTCTCGGTGAAGTTGAACGACACAAAACTCGCACAGGCAAGTTTTTGTCTGACGTTGCATGGGTCTACCCCATCGCATTGATTTTTACTCTCGTGCTCGCGCCGTACTTTGCGCGAATAGATGTTCTGCCTCGTGTGCTGATTTCGACTGCGCTAATTGGAGCAACTAGCAAATATGCAACTGGACCACTGCGGACATGGTGGCGCCGACGCAAAATGTTGCCCCAAGATTCCTCGATCAGATAAAGACTTATTGCTGAGGAAGTCCGCAGGCATTCATACCTAATAGTCGAGATATGTGCCGACGATTACGCGCTACCAGCGAATAGACAACCGCAGCAATTGAGCGCACCACTGGTAATCCGATTACGACACCAATAGCGCGATACGTCCCAGAATTAGCAGATTTCAAAATCGCTGACACTGCCATGGCACCTTCTAATCGACCAGCATCTGAGACGAACCAAACAGAACCAATATGAGCAAGGCCGTATTGATGGTGTGAGACAACATCGATAGAAGGTATGTGAGCGATGATCCAACGTGCCGACGCTTCGCAGATTCCACAATCGCCGTCATAGACGACCACGGGCTTCATCTCAGTTACGCATTCAGCAGGTCAAAAACCTGTTGCGCACGACCAGCATGAATAGTTTCTTCGCGACCATTGAGGCGAAGCAAACGAACAACTTCTTCATCGGTTTCTGCTTCAGCCCACCGTTGATAGCCGACGTCACCATTCAATTCGCCCTGTACTACTGCTGCAAACATTCGTGAATCGATTGACTCGGGAAGCGGAACCTCGAGCAATTCGGCTTCTTCCGCTGTGGGCTCCCACTCATGACCAAGTTTGATACTGATCATGCGGGCAAGACGACGAGCATGACCTCGTTCCTCTACTGCATTCTTGCGAAGTAAGTCTGCAGCCGTTTCATTGCCAACACGGTCAGCCAAGATGTTGTAGAACAACTCGCCAGCCATCTCAATGCGATACATCAACTTCAATTCAGGCACTTCAAGTTTTGCAACGTCAGCAAGGCCCGCATTTGCAGTGAAAAAATTGATTTCGGTCATCTCTAGTTCACATTCAACAAATCGACAACGAAGACAAGAGTTTCGCCGCACTTGATGACTCCGCCTGCGCCTTGTGATCCGTACCCAAGATGAGCAGGGATAGTGATGCGGCGGCGTCCGCCGACTTTCATACCAGCAACGCCTTGATCCCAACCAGAAATCACTTGACCCGCGCCGAGACGAAATTCAAATGTCTCATTGCGATCCCATGAAGCATCGAATTGACGCTGTGTGCTCCATGCAACACCGACATAATGCACTTCCACATTTGTGCCAGCAACTGCTTCTTTACCATCACCGACGGTGATGTCTTCAAGAACAAGTTCGGAAGGTGCGTCCCCTGCGGGAATGGAAAGATCTGGTTTCATTGCGCTCATATCTCCCAACCTATCTGTGCCAAATAGGGCTTACACGGGTTGAACGAACAGGTTTACGCCTTGGCGCGCGTACGTCGCAAGACAGGGTCCGCAATGCGTAGTGCCCCATCAGCAATTTTCATCACGCGTCCAGCTGCACCAGGAGTTTTTGAATCAATGAGATTGCCCATCACAGCCAAAGTTATGTCAGCTGCGACTTGAGTACCGACTGCAAGTCGCAAACCTGGCTTCAACAACCATGGGTGACCAATGATGAAACTGAAGCGACGGCCCGTGCGCAAGAAAGCGTCGAACCGCTCGCCCACTAATTCGTTGTACGACTCGGATGCCGTATTCGGATCTGCAATGAATCGCTCAACAGCCAACATCCCGGATTCAAGTCCGTAATCAATTCCTTCGCCATTCATCGGGTTTACAAAGCCGGCTGCATCACCAATTGCGACCCAACCTGGACCATGGCGTTTCGTACAACTCATTGGCAATCGCCATGCACGAGGCTTTTCGATGTAGTCGCCAAGAGACCATGATTCGCGTACCAAAGTTGCGTACTGATCAAGCAATGTGTTGAGATTCAATTTCTTGAACCCTTTCATAGTGCTTAGTGCACCAACGCCAATGTTGACGGTGCCATCACCCGCAGGAAACATCCAGCCGTAACCAGGAACTGCGACACCATGTTCGTCACTAAGACTGAGACATGCTTCAAGGTGGCGCTCTGCATGACGAGGTGTTGGCGCATACGCACGAATTGCAAGACCAAAGGGTTCATTTGGGTCACGTTCTGCGCCCAATATCTTTGCAGCCATTCCTTGTGCGCCCGCAGCCAGAATTGTGAAGGGCGCGCGGAACGTCTCGGTTCCTACAGTGACGCCAACAACTCGGCCATCTTCAAGAACTGGAAGCGCCTCAGATTCAAATCGCACATCTGCACCACTTGCAATTGCAATGTCGAGAAGATGATTATCGAATCGTTGACGTGGCCACACTGCCCCATGATTCGGAAATCGTGACGTAGTAGGCCACGCGAGTTCACGTTGCTTCTTGCCGGCGATCATTCGCAAGCCGTCAATTCGGTGTGCAACAGAGTGGTCAATACCTAGATCATTCAGCGCCGCAATTGCACGAGGAGTAAGGCCATCGCCACACACCTTGTCTCGACCATAAGGACCCTTTTCAAAGAGCACCACATTTAGTCCGGCTCGCGCAGCTGTGATAGCTGCAGCAGAGCCGGCAGGTCCTCCACCAATAATGAGAACGTCGTGGCGTTGCATGACTACGAGCCTGCCAGATGCATATCCAATCTGCTACTTGCGTACCATGGGACATATGGCTCATATGACGATCTCCGAAGCCGTCGCCTTAGTGCGCCCAACGGACACCCTGGCAGTCCCCCTTGGGCCAGGTGTACCCGGTGGATTCATGCATGCACTTGGCGACCGTGACGACTATGAGGACCTGCAGATTTCGGGCGCTCTTATGCCCGACCTGTATGCCGTTCTCGCCAAAAAAGGCGTGCACTACCGCAGCGGATTCTTTGGACCCGCCGAACGCTTTCTGCGTGACTCTGGTGCCTCTATTGATTTCGTTCCCGCAGACTTTCGTCGATTCGAACCCATCCTTCAGAACATGCGACCGCGGATCATGGCAACAGCAGGCTCTCTTCCCGTAGACGGTTGGGTGAGTTTGTCCGTACATGCCGGCGCAACAGTCGATGAAATACATCGAGCAAGTTCAGATCCGGAACGAATTCTTCTTGTGGAAGTTAGCGAACACTTTCCACGCACTTTCGGAGTTGCATCTCATGAACATCGTGTTCATGTTGATGCCATTGATTGCCTCATCGAGACAGATCGGACTCCGTTGAACTTGGCAGATACAGTTCCGAGCGACGCAGAAAGAACAATTGCAGATATCGCATTGACGTTCATCCATTCAGGCAGCACCTTACAAACTGGTATCGGTGGCATTCCGAATCAGATTGCGCTCTCGCTTGCTGCAAGTGACATGGGAAATTTTGGTGTGCATTCTGAAATGTTCACCACGGGACTGATGCGTTTGCACCAGGCAGGAAAAGTCACAAACAACAAAGGAAGCAAATTCGATGGGTTTTCACCCACTACGTTTGCAGCCGGTATTCCAGAGCTTTATACCTGGCTTCACAACAACGACGCAGTTCGTTTCTTGCCCGTGAAAATTGTGAACTCGCCTGAACTGATTGCTAGCAACCGCAATATGGTCACTATCAACGGTGCACTAGCTGTTGACCTTGCTGGACAAGTTGTCGCAGACACTATTGGCGGCACGCAATTCAGTGGCGTTGGCGGTCATGAAGATTTTGTATCCGGACCAGGGCTCGACGCTACTGACCGAAGCCTCATCTGTTTGCCTTCCACCACAATGATTAATGGCGTTCTCACGAGCCGCATCATGGGCATTCTTCCTGCAGGAAGTGTTGTCAGTACCCCACGCCATCAGGTTGACACAATCATCACTGAGTTTGGTGTTGCCGAATTAGAAGGCCGCACAATTCGTGAACGCGCGCAAGCACTAGCAGCTATTGCGCATCCGCAGTTTCGCGACGAACTTCTTGAGAGTGCTGCATCCTGGCCTCGGGATTAAGTCCGAGCGCTGTGTACAGACCGATCACAGCTAAAAGTGAAATCGCACCTACTGCAAAACCCGCCAAAAGATCCGTTGGCCAATGTGTTCTGATTAGCCATGACGAGACGCCGACAATAAAACTTGCAGCTACTACTAATTGAATCGCAGTTCGTCGAGCGCGCGTTCCGGCATAGGTGAAATACCAAGCCACATAGCCCCACAGTGCAACACAGTTCGCAGCGTGCCCGGAGGGGAATGCCATTTCGTCTTGTCCAATCATCATGCGATTCCAGAAATTCTCATACTGATACGGAAAGATTCGGCCCACCGAAATTTTCAAAGCCCCAGCAATTCCCGTTTCAAAGACAAGTACTACTAAGAATCCTGCAATGGGCACCCACGAACGCTTCTTCCAAGAAATCCACCCAAGAATCGGCAGACAAATAGTGAGAATGATTCCGCGTAAACCAAACATGACAGTAACTGAGAACAAATCATGCGGAGCGTTGATGTCTCGTGCAACTTCTCGAGCTGTCTTATCGAAATTAGATAGCAAACCACGAGTCACAACTTGTTGAATCAAGATCACCAGAACAAGACACGCAGCAGTCGTGTATCTAAAGAGGTGGCGGGCGGTCAACATCAGCAACCATTTTGCCCTGTTTATGCCCGTATTTTGTGTCACTTCTCGAATTACCACGCCAGTACTACCAAGCAGATGGATAGGTACTAGAACATGCAGATGAATAGTTACGCGCCTGGAACCCCGGAATGGTTTAACCAAGTCCATGAGGAGGTCGTTGACCCCGCTCGCCGCATTGTTGACCCACACCATCATCTATGGCCAATCGGTGGCTCTTTGCCCTATGGGCTTGACCAACTTCATGATGATGCATCAGCAGGGCACCTCATTGAAAAAACCATCTTCATCGAATGTGGCGCTAGCTACCGCAAAGACGGACCTGCTCACCTTGCTCCAGTTGGCGAGACAGAGTTCGTAGCTGCAGAGTCACTGCGTGACCCTGCGCATCTCATCTCGGGCATTGTCGCTCATGCCGATTTGAGTCGCGAGGACCTCAACGACATTCTTGATGAACACACGCACGCAAGTCATGGTCTTCTACGAGGAATTCGTGATGCTCTTGCCCGCGCTGACCACCCTGAATCTTTGGCGATTCCTGGAGGCGCAATGAAAGACTTATACAAGAGCAAAAACTTTCAACGCGGTGTAGCAACTCTTGGAACACGTGGCCTGACATACGACTCGTGGCATTACCACTATCAGAATTCAGAATTTCTAGAACTAGCCCGTGCAGTTCCAACGACAACAATGGTGCTTGACCATTTCGGAACACCACTCGGTGTAGGCCCATACTCTTCACAACGGGACGACATCTTTACTCAATGGAAAAAAGACATTGCAGAAATTGCACAATGCTCAAATGTGGTCGCAAAATTGGGTGGGCTCGCAATGCCTGACAATGGTTTCGGTTGGCATACTGCTGAGAGGCCACCAACTTCTGATGAATTCATTGCAGCGCAACAGAAATACTTTGATCACGCCATTGAGTGCTTTGGGCCCAATCGGTGCATGTTCGAATCAAACTTCCCTATTGACCGCTTCTCTTTGTCATACACAGTTGTATGGAACGCCTTCAAAAAGATGACTTCTTCATTTTCTGAAGAAGACAAGGATGCAATGTTTCGCGGTACTGCAACTCGCGTATACGGTTTGTAATCATGATTGCCGATCAATTCGAACCGCTTACACCAGAACAAGCAGAATTCTGGGCACGATTTCCTAAGTGGGATCAAGATGTGAACTATGCCGTCTATCTCGGATTCATTGTTGAAGAAGTGAAACGTGATTATGCGCGCATGCGCTTGCCGGCGCGATGGGAAATGAACCAACCAGCCGGAATTATGCACGGTGGAGCAATCGCCAGCCTTATTGACACAACTGTTGTCCCAGCTGTTGGTGGCCCATATGAAAATGGTTCATTCGTCACCATCAGCATGAATGTGGAATACCTTTCAGCAGTTGCCGGAGAAGACGCAGTATGTGAAGGCTGGATAACCAAACGTGGTCGGTCCATTGCATTTTGTCGAGCTGAGGTGCGTGGTGCAACATCTGGGAAATTATGCGCGACGGCATCGCTGGTGTACAAAGTTTAAATGCTTCAGTGCGACGTGAACCACTGAGTCAGGCGCTCAAAACCTTCGTCAATTGTCACGGTTGGTGCCCACTGCAAATCCTGCTGCACTGAACGCTGATCAAACCAATGTGCAGTTCCTAATTGCTCTGCAACAAAGCGTGTGATCGGTGGTTCAGATGATCGCATCAGTGGCCATAAGCGTTCGATTACAGACCCAAGTCGAATTCCGAGCGCCAATGAAAGATGCCGTGGTTCAAATAGAACCCCTGCTGATTCGCACATGGAACGCATCAGTTCGTTAACGGTCCTTGGTTCCCCGTTTGAGACAACATACGCATTGCCATCGCACGCTGAACCTACATGCAGTACATCAAGCGCCGCAATGTGCGCACTAATTGCATTGTCGATGTATGTGGAATCCACCAATGCATTGCCAGTGCCGATAACTGCAAGTCGTCCACTCGCCGCTCGTTCAACTATTCGGCCTACTAACTGAGTGTCTCCTGGCCCCCACACCAAATGCGGACGGATTGCAACAACAGCTAGCTGCTCATTTCGTGCATTCAGAACTGTTCGTTCAGCAATGGCTTTCGACTCTGCATAATACGAGCGTGATCGCCCAATTTCAGCGTCACCAGCCGGCGCACCAATCAGCGAACTACCCGTGTGAGCAACTGATGGTGTGGAGACAAAAACCAATCGAGAAATACCCTGCTGTCCAGCGGCATGAATAATGTTTTCAGTTCCACGCACATTGGTGTCAAAAAACTCTTTCTCGGAACCCACAACTCCCACACGCGCTGCGCCGTGGATGATTGCATCACATCCTTCGGCCGCCAACGCAACTGCTTCTTCATCACATACATCGGCTAGCACCTCGCGCGCATTTTGGTGCCCTATGAAAGCAGCAGGTCGACGCTGCAAACACACCACTTCATCACCACGACGCAATAGTTCGCTAGCGATACCGCCAAGAAGCAAACTTCCAGTACCAGTCACCAAGACTTTCACTATTTGTTACCCGACAAAATTTTGGACATTTCCTGAGATACCGCGGTGCGATCAATCTTTGAATTATGGCGAATGTCAACCGGAAGCTTTTTGGCAATCCACACAGATGCAATTGTCAACGGAGCAAGTGCTGTACGTACAGCGTGTGTCAACTCAGTATCAGCTGGGCCTTCAGTGCCATTCACGGTTTCAACAACCATGACAATTTGTTGCACGTCAGTTGGGCCAACCCCCACAGCTGCGGCACGAACAACACTTGGTAGTGCCTCAACTGTGATTTCCAATGGCACAGGCGCAACAGGGCCGAGTGCCGAATGAATCACATGCGCCATGCGCCCTTCCACCCATACGTTGCCTTCGCTATCGATATGGCCTACGTCTCCTGTTCGATGCCAGGTGACTGTGTGACCATCTGTATTCACTACAGGACGTGCATTATGTTGCGTGAGCCACAAAGCGTCATACCCAGCCGACATCCATGATGCCGACACCAAAATCTCCGACGTTTGGTGGTCGATTTGAACATCGCAGCCATTCACTGGCTTACCAACACAAACACCTCGCCCGGTTCCGATACGTGTCAGGTCACTCAATGACACATCTGCAACAGGTAACGCCTCTGTCATCCCATACGGCGTGTGCAGCTCAGCATTAGGACACAAACGCGAGACTTCCTGCAGTGTCTTTATCGGTACTGGTGCTCCAGCAGACATTACGAGGCGCACTGAACGAAGGTGCGCCATGTCTTTTGTTGCAGTCTTTACAACATTCGCCAATGCTGCAGGTGATGCAAACACCATTGTGGCGCCAACACGTCGACACGCATCATCAAGCGCTGCTGCGGTCAATGTTCCGGGTGATGTCACATCCATGTCAGCCAATCCGGTTGCGATACCTAATGCAGGGCCGTACAACGCAAACGGAGCAAAGGCGGCAACAAATGTATCTGCTGAAGTGATGTTGTACGTCTTTTGCAGAGCATCACGCTGTGCATACAACTGACGATGCGTGTAACGCACACCCTTGGCAGGGCCTGTTGCCCCAGATGTAAATAACACTGCCGCAAGATCATCAGCACTGGGTTCGGGGGCACGTACGAACTCAAGTTTCTTGACAACAGCTGAACTAGCAAGTGCAGAAAGACGAATCATTGAGGCACGAGGTGCCCATCGTAAAATGCGCGCCGCAGTTACGGCTTTCACTGGTCCAATGACATGGCTAACCCTCGACGCACGAATTGCTGTCTTAAGTCCTTGTAGACCAAGACCTCTATCTGCAATTACTGCAATTGCACCAATGCGCCAACATGCATACACCACAGCGATCAGATCAACGCTTGGAGGCACCAGTACTGCGATTCGTTCGCCGCGTCGCACACCACGGTGATGCAATGCTTCTGCATACGTAGCGACCCGCGCCGCAAAGTCTGGTCGGGTTATTGAGACATTTGCTGCTGCGTCAGTGATTGCAATGTCGTCAGTGTTGACCCAACGATCAATTTCAGACCACAGGGTTGAACCGTCACCTTCGTTGGGTGGAAACTGCTCGTGCGCCTGACCGTCGCCTGCTTCCTTAATTGCCGCCTCGACGAATGGAGATATAGACGTCTCGAGCACTGTTAAGTGTCCGGAATCTGCAATGCGATGCAAGGCCACATTCTGAAACCTGTTCATAAGGTCATGCGCAAAGTCGTCATTGAACACAGGATCGCGACTGCCCCACACCAAACGAACAGGGACTGTTAATGCCGACACCTTTTCAGCAACTTCAGCAATGTCACGTGCTGAAGAGTGTCGTGCAGTCAACGGTGCATCGGCTACAAAATCAGCAACACCACTACGGTGACTACGACGGCGATACGGAAGCGCCAATGCTGTTCTCTGTAATTGAGATACCCCACGGCCTGGCAGGAACGGGGTGCCGCGCACGAACAAAGACGAACCTTTAGTGACCAGTCGGTGAATACCGGTAGCAGCAGCAAGTCGAATCAGTAACGGCGCTCGACGATTGCCTGGTACTGCGATCCCTGTATTCGAAAGAACTAAACCAGCAATACGGTCAGGGTGTGCAACTGCGTAACCCATTCCAATTGCACCGCCCCAGTCTTGTGCAACTATCCAAATTGGTGCTGTGAGGTTGAGGGAATTGACTAGGTCGTTGATATCCAAAACACGATCACCGTATGTGCGGGTGGGTACTTGTTCTGAAAAGCCCATAGATAAATGATCAGGAGCGATTACTCGAAATTCTGAATTCAATTCATGTAATAAACGCGACCACAAAAATGACCATGTGGGGTTTCCATGAAGACAGAGCACGATAGGCGCATCTTTATTGGTTCCTGGACGATCAAGTAGATGCCACTGATGTGTTGTCCCGTCATGACTCGGCACATTGACAGTGCGCGACCATGAGGGGTCAATTCCGAACGTCGCAAGATCAGCAACGAGCGGAGGCTTGATGTTTACCAAAGAATCTCTAGGGCGCTGGTGTTAAGACCAGACCCAATTCCAAGACACATCACTCGTTGGCCCAATTGAATCTTGTCTTGCACACTGGCCAACGTAATAGGAATAGCTGCAGGGCCGATGTTGCCAAAATGAGGAAACGTAATTGGAGCTTTCGCAGGATCTATACCGAGGCGATCACACAACATCGTGGTGTGTACTTTGCTGACCTGATGCAAGATGTACCAATCAACGTCGCTCGGCGCCCAATTGAAGTCGATAAGTGCTTCAGTCCATGCTTCATCGGCCAAGTCAAGCCCAGCAACTAATAGTCCGTGAGTATCTGTGGTCATGCGATCAAGGTCACCCACACACAATGCATTGTGTTCGGTTGCAGCTCGTGCCATGCCACCAATTATTCGGTGCGTTTCTGGATGACGCTTTGAGCTAGCCATCACCATTGCTGCTGCCCCAGAGCCAAGTGTGAGCGAAGCAAACTCTGAAAACACATCCAAGGCCGTTGAATCAGGCTGACGAAGTCGTGCAATGGTCGCCTCTTGTGGTTGGCGACTGCCTTCTCCATCGACAATGAGTACATACTCAACGGAACCAGAATCAATCATGGTGGCTGCAAGATGCATCGCATTGACAAAGCCAAGGCACGCATTGCCGATATCAAAATTCAGGCATGACGAAGACAATTTCAGGCGATCATGAACAAGGCATGCCACAGATGGCTCAAGATGTTCCTTGCATACCGATGTAGAAATCAGTGCCCCAATTTGCGACGGATCAATTCCTGCCTTTTCAATTGCTAGCTTGCCTGCCATTGCTGCTGCGTCAGAGAACGACACGTCTTCATCCCACCAGCGACGCTCTTCGACGCCTGCTAGCCCAGCCAGCAACCCTGACCTGAGGCCGTTGCGTTTGTACACCTCGGCTAACTGCTCATCTATCCATTCAGACGTGATGACGTTTGGTGCTTCAACCGACGCAACACTCAATATGCCGGCATGCTGATGTCGAAATACTGAATTTCCGGCCATTGGGACGATCTTT
>CALPPK020000002.1 GCA_943325435.2 Bifidobacterium breve | reverse complement strand
TTTGCTGCCACGTCGCCGACAAAGGCGAGTTCGCGGTGATGAGGGGTGAATCCGAGCGAAGTGTATACAGACATTGCCGCTGCGTTGTCGGCATCGACATACAGCATTGCAAGGGGCACGTTTTGCTTGGCCAAATATGCAAGGCCTGCGATAGTCATGCGTCGTCCAAGGCCCTTGCCGGCATGTGTGGGGTCGACAGCGATGACATAAATCTCACCCATCTGAGGGTCGGTATCTCTATGTACTTTTGTCCAGCAGAACGCTGCGAGAGAGGAATTGTCCCAATGCATTAAGAAGCCCTCGGGGTTGTACCAGTTCTCTGACTGTCGAGCAGCAACAACGTCGCGAGTCCATCCACCTTGTTCGGGGTGCGCATCAAAAGCGGCATTGTTGACAGCAAGCCATGCATCTTCATCGACACCCGTTCGAAATGGAGTCGTCACGAAATCGGAAACGAGAGTGAGTTGGTCATCGTTCAGAGGAAGCGACCTGCGCATCTGCACCAAGTGTCGACCAGATGCAAGCCCTGCGTTGTGCGCTAGTTGCCGGTGAATGTTGTTTGGCTCAAATACCCACCAATGCACATGTCCGCCACCTTCACTGGCAACGATGTCGAGTGCCGCCGTGATCAGGTCTGGCGCAATTTCCATTGAGTCGTATCGGTGATGGGGATGAACAATGAGGTCGAGGGACCATGACTCGTTTCCTCGAGACACCTGGCAGTACCCCACAATGTGGTCGTGATCTGCGTCGCGAACGATGACACCGGCGAATCCCTTACGTCCGCCTTCCCGTAAATCGAGCCAGAGATGGTCGTTCAGTGGGCGAACGCCATCTGCCCGCCATGTGTCGTTTATCAGTGCTGAGACCTCGTCAATGCTTGACGGGTCCATCTGTCTCTTGATTTCGAGTGAACGCACGGCTGTCAGGGTACCTTTTGGCCATGGGAAAGCCGAGAACGCCAGCTGGTCGCGCAAAAGAAATAGCCACTCGCCTAGAGGTGTTGTATCCGTCTGCCGAGTGCGAACTGACCCATTCAAACGCCTATGAACTGCTGGCCGCCACCATCTTGTCTGCGCAATGCACCGATGTGCGAGTGAATATGGTGACTCCGGCGCTGTTTGCGAAGTACCCAACTCCATTGGCGTTGGCAGAGGCGAACCCAACGGAGCTTGAGACCATCATTCGCTCGACTGGTTTTTATCAGAGCAAAGCAAAGAATCTCATCGGCATGGGTCGCAATGTCGTTGATCGATTTGCTGGCGTCATCCCGCATGAGATGGAAGACCTGGTAACGCTTCCTGGTGTTGGTCGTAAAACAGCGAATGTATTGCGCAGTGTTGTCTTTGACCTGCCAGGACTCGCTGTCGATACACACGTTGGTCGACTATCACGCCGTCTCGGGCTCACGACTGAAGAAGATCCGGTGAAGGTGGAAAAAGTCCTCAACGGATTCATTGACCCACCAGAGTGGGGACGATTTGGCTTGCGTCTCATCTTGCACGGACGTCGTGTGTGTGACGCAAAGAAGCCGAAATGTGGCATTTGTGAGTTGGAAGATATCTGTCCAGCCACACTGATGCCGTCAAAGTCAAAGGCGAAGTGACAGTAGTCAAGTAGCGTCTGTTTGATGACAGCCACCATTTGTGCCGAACTGGGCGCAGCAGCAGATGCCGTAAATCGTTACCGGATGAGAGTCGCCGGGCTTATCGAGAACATCGGCGCAAACCATGAAGATCTCGTTAGTGCAATGTATGAAGCAGAACGGGCGTTGTTGTCAGCAGAACGTTTGTTGATTCGCGCTGAAAAAATAGCCCGCTAGTACGTGGCTTCGTTGACTAAGTTGCCGTTGTGACCACATTCAATCCACGAGAACAAATTCAGGCGATGACTGGGTATCACTCCGCTCAAGTTGATGTGCCTGTTCGGTTGAACACCAATGAGTCGCCATTTCCTCCGCCTGCTGCATGGCTTGATGCGGTCGCAGACATTGCACGGTCAATTCAATGGAATCGTTATCCCGATAGAGCCGTGACTGAATTACGGGAAACAATTGCGCGCCGACACAATGTTGATCCAGCAAACATTTTTGTGGCAAATGGTTCTAATGAAGTTCTTCAAACAATTCTGCTGGCGTATGGCGGTGCTGGCCGGTGTGTCGCAACGTTCGAGCCGACGTATCAGATGTATTCCCAAATTGCGCGCGTCACCGGTGCCGAAGTTGTGCAAGGGGAACGTCGCGCCGACTTAACGCTTGACGCAATAGAGATCGAGCGTGTTCTGACGCGTCATAAGCCGTCAGTGTCGTTCTTATGTAATCCGAATAATCCGACCGGAATCATTGAGCCACGTGAAAATCTGGAGGCGATGCTCGCCCACACGACAGGAGTTATCGTTGTTGATGAGGCGTACGCCGAGTTTTCCGAATGGTCGGCGATTGACATGGTTACTGAAGACAAACCTCTCGCAGTCACCCGAACATTCTCAAAAACTTTGTCAATGGCTGGATTACGAGTTGGTTACGTAGTAGCACCAAAACAGATGATCTCAGATTTAGAAATTGCTGTTCTTCCGTATCATCTGGATTCGTTTAAGCAAGCTGCAACTATTGCTGCGTTGAATTTTGTTTCAGAAATGGAACAGCGAGTTGACATCATCAAATCTGAACGCAGTCGCATTTTTGCAGCCATCAGTGAAATGGAGTGCGATGTTTGGCCAAGTGGGTCAAACTTCATCTTGTTTAGGCCTCGTTCTACTGCCGCGGCTGTCGCGTGGCAGCGAATGGTTGACTCAGGGGTTCTGGTACGCGATTTCAGTACGACACCAAGGTTGACTGGCTGTTTGCGGGTCACTGTGGGCACGCCAGACGAGAACTCGGCCTTCTTGGATGCGTTAACGGCCGCTCTGTCGGCCAATTAGGCAGAAATCACGTAATTGACAGTCCGAGAAGGGTGTCGAGCGGCGAGAATAGAGGCATGGCACGTACAGCCCAGGTCACCCGCAGCACAAAAGAGACATCCATTGATGTGTCTATCAACCTTGACGGATCAGGAACCGCGTCGATCTCGACAGGTATTCCGTTCTATGACCATATGCTCGAGCAGTTGGCACGTCACGGAGGCTTTGACCTCACGATTGCAGCAAAGGGCGACCTGCACATCGATACACACCACACCGTTGAAGATGTTGCAATCTCTGTCGGCGAAGCATTGCGCGAAGCGCTTGGCGATAAAGCCGGAGTGAGGCGTTTTGCAAGTGGGTTGTACCCACTTGACGAAGCACTCGTAGAGGTTTCATTAGATCTCAGTGGGCGCGCCTTTGTGGCGTGGAATGTTGAATTGCCCGAGTGTCTTCCACTTGGCAGCCCAGCTTTTGATCCGTCACTTGCCGAACACGCAGTGTCGTCGCTTGCTAGTGCTGCTGCAATTACGTTGCATGTCAACTTGCGCGCAGGCCGTAACGTGCATCACATCATCGAAGCAACCTTCAAAGGACTCGCACGCTGTTTACGCGATGCTGTTCGCATTGAGTCGGCGGGAGTGCCCTCTACGAAGGGTGTTCTTTCGTGACATCACGCCCGCGTGTTGCGGTGCTTGATTACGGAATCGGAAACTTGCGCTCTGCGCAAAAAGCGTTAGAACGTGTTGGTGCCGATGCTGTGCTCACAGCTGACGCTCGTATTGCTGCCTCGGCAGATGCTGTTGTGTTACCAGGTGTTGGGGCTTTCGGTGCATGCATGAACGCATTGCGTACCGCAGGTCTTGAATCCGTTGTTCATGAGTCGGTAGAACGCGGGGTTCCGTTCATGGGCATTTGTGTCGGCATGCAGATGTTGTTTGATTCAAGCGAAGAAGATGAGACCGCAACTGGGCTTGGCATCATTCCTGGTTCGGTGCAATGGCTCTCTGCTGATGTGCCTCGACCACAGATGCAATGGAATCAACTCAACATCACAAAGGCCGATGTTTTGTTCTCAGGTCTTGATGAACGCCCATGGATGTATTTCGTTCATTCTCTGCATGGTGTACCAACGGATAGCAACGATGTTGCAGCCACAGTTCATTACGGCGAAACACTCAATGTTGCATTTCGTCGCGGCAATGTGTTTGCAACGCAGTTTCACCCAGAGAAATCGGCAACGGCCGGGTTGCAGTTGCTTGAGAATTTCGTCAAGTCGGTGACAGCAGCATGATTCTTTATCCAGCAATTGACGTTTTCGGTGGCAAAGTAGTTCGCTTGCGTCAGGGTGAATATGACGACAGCACCGTGTATGGCGTTGACCCTGTTGCAATGGCTCTTTCGTTCGTTGATCAAGGAGCAACGTGGGTGCACATGGTTGACCTAGACGCTGCGCGAAGTGGTGAACCCGTAAATCGTTCTGTTATTTCATCAGTTGCAAGCGCCATCGCAGGCCGTGCGTCACTGCAAGTGGGTGGAGGAGTGCGCACTGAAGCCGATGCTGAGGCTCTCGCGACTGCCGGAGTAGCGCGCGTTGTTATGGGGTCTGCTGCAGTTGCCGACCCTGCACTCGTTCATCGGGTGTCAGGCATTGTTTCTGTTGCTGTGGGCCTTGATCACCGCAACGGAGTGGCAGCCACGCACGGCTGGACTGAATCTTCCGGCGTGAAAGTGGATGACCTACTTGGTCAATTTCCCACAGCATCGGCTTTTGTGATTACTGATATTTCTCGTGATGGCATGTTGACTGGACCAGACGTTGAAGGGTTGGCACGCGCGGTGTCTCATACCTCAATTCCTGTCATTGCTAGCGGTGGTGTTGGTGCACTGTCACATATTGCAGATCTGGCAGTCGTCATTGGCTTGAATGGCGTCATCGTTGGTAAAGCGTTGTATGAATCGAAATTCTCTGTGTCTGAAGCGTTGGCGGTTTTGGCATGAATCCGGACCTAGTTGCACGCGTTATTCCATGTCTTGATGTAACCAATGGCCGAGTTGTCAAGGGAATCAATTTCGTTGATTTACGCGATGCGGGAGACCCAGTGGAACTGGCTGCCCGCTATGACGCTCAAGGTGCAGATGAATTGGTGTTCTTGGACATCACTGCATCGTCTGATGGACGTGACACCATGATTGACGTCGTTTCTCGAACTGCTGAGGAAGTGTTCATTCCGTTCACTGTTGGTGGCGGTATTCGCGAATTGTCTGATGCACGAGCATTGTTGCGTGCAGGTGCCGACAAAATCAGTGTCAACACTTCAGCGGTGCAACGACCTCAAGTTATTGCAGATATCGCAGACGAATTCGGATCGCAGTGTGTTGTGTGCGCAATTGACGCCAAGTGGGACGCCGCGACTCATCAGTGGATGGTGTTCTTGCACGGTGGCCGTACGGCTACAGAACTAAACGCCGTTGAATGGGCAGTTGCGGCTGTGTCACTTGGTGCCGGTGAAATTCTCCTGACATCTATGGATCGTGACGGCACGCGAGATGGTTTTGATATTGGTCTTACGCGTGCGGTCTCTGATGCAGTCGGAGTCCCAGTCATCGCTAGCGGTGGCGTCGGCACACTTGGTCATTTAGCTGAGGGGGTCATCGAAGGTGGCGCAACAGGCGTGCTGGCGGCTTCAATATTTCACTTTGGTGAGCACACCATTGGCGATGCGAAACGCGATATGGCTTCGCGCGGCATTCGCGTTCGCAATACGTAGTTAAGAAATTGTCTCTAGCAAGCGAGACAAAGCTGAGTTGCAGAGAGTTGCCGCATTGACGGCGAAAGAGTGATCAACACCTTGGGCCAGAATGATTTCAGTGTTGCTCCACGACGCGATGGCCGTAGCCATTTCGTCTGGTGATGTGAACTGATCATGTTCGGCTGCAATCAAAATCTTTGGTCGTGGGTTGTTTGCTGCTGAGGGAAGTGACTTCATCATCTGTGCGGGTGGGGCGACGGCTATCCATCCTGCAATCCACGGGTTGCTGACATTCAGCCCAACAACTGAACCAAATGAGTAGCCAGTCATGATGATTGGAACTTCGGGTGCAATGAGGTCAGACAATTCACATGCAGCAGCTAAATCAAGGCGTTCAGAATCTCCGTCATCATGAAAACCGCCAGAATTATTCACCCCGCGAAAGTCAACGGCAATTGAATGGCAATCGAGACCCAATGCCACATCTTGCATGGCTCGAACCACATGATTAAAACGGTCTCCGCCGTAGAGGGGGTGTGGATGGCCAATAATCACAACAGCTCGCACGAGTTCGGCGTCAGTGCGCACCAAATCGGCTTCAACATTGATGCCATCAATGGTTTCTAGGTAAATAGTTTCCACTCCCACGGGGCAAGACGGTACCGTACTTACGGTGAGCAACAACGACCAGACTTCAAACAATTCACGGGGGCGCGTCATTCTTGCCACTGCCGATCAATTGTCTGGCGTTGTCTACAACGCAGATGGTCTGGTGCCAGCTATTGCGCAGTGTGTTGATACGGGCGACATCTTGATGATGGCGTGGATGAATGCAGAATCTTTACGCATGACTTTTGCTGAAGGACGCATGGTGTACTACAGCCGCAGCCGCAGTGAGTTGTGGCGTAAGGGTGATACCAGTGGTGATCGGCAGTTTGTACGCGAGGCGTATTACGACTGCGATGGTGACACCCTTTTGTTCAAAGTAGATCAAGAAGGTCGCGGAGCCTGCCATACGGGCGAGCGTTCCTGTTTCTATCGAGCATTTGGTGAAGACGAATGACAGGTACCGCGGTCACGCCATCGCGTGCTGAATTCATTGAGCTAGCAAAACTTCACACTGTTGTTCCTGTGTGGACTCAGATTCTTGCCGACCTCGAAACTCCGGTTGCTGCGTTCATCAAATTGGTCGGTGATGGTGATGGCTTCTTGCTCGAATCAGTAGAACATGGCGAACGATGGAGCAGATATTCCTTTGTGGGTCGTAACCCCCGCGGAACTCTTACGTTGCGCAATGGCGTCCTAACAGTTACCGGCGATGTGCCCGCAAGTGTTCCTTTAGATAAGGGAATGTTGGCTGCAATGGAGGAGTTGTTGAGCATCTATCGCGCTCCGCTCTTTCCAGACCTTCCTCCACTGCAAGGTGGACTTATGGGTCACCTCGGTTATGACGTTGTTCGTGAGATTGAAGATCTTCCAAACGTTCCACGAGATGATCGTGATTTGCCAGATGCTTCCATCAGCATTATTGGTTCGCTTGCCGCATTCGACCATTGGCGTCAACGCGTGTACATGCTCGAAAGTGTTCCGGTTGCAGGGTTGACCGATGCGCAAATCGGCGAGGCGTACGATGCTGCGGTTGTACGTGTGCATGAAGCTGTGGCTGATCTTGCTCGTCCGCTTGCGTATGTTGCAGTGGAGCCGCCAGTTGCTGGCGAGAACCTGCCAACAACACGTTCTTCAATGCCCAATGGTGCGTATCGCTCTGCGGTTGATGTTGCAAAGGAATACATTCGCGCGGGCGACATTTTCCAAGTAGTTCTGTCTCAGAGATTTGATATTGACCTCACTGCAGACCCATTTGATGTGTATCGAGTTCTACGTCAGGTGAACCCCAGTCCGTACATGTACTTCTTGCGTCAACCTGATCTCACCATTGTTGGTGGGTCTCCAGAGCCTCTCGTGCAATTAGTGAATGGGCGAGTGGTGTCTCGTCCGATAGCCGGAACGCGTAAGCGCGGAGTAGACGACGAGCATGACAAGCGGCTTGCAGGTGAACTGCGTGAAAATCCAAAAGAAGTTGCAGAGCACATCATGCTGGTTGACCTTGCCCGCAACGACGTTGGTCGAGTGTCAACGTTTGGTTCTGTACAAATGGACGAACTCATGACGCTTGAGCGCTACAGCCATGTAATGCACCTCACGTCACAAGTGTCAGGCGACTTAAAGCCAGGCCTCGGCCCAATTGATGTATTGCGGGCAACATTGCCGGCCGGCACTGTTAGCGGTGCACCAAAAGTGCGTGCCATGGAAATCATCGATGAATTAGAACCTGTCAAACGCGGACCATATGCCGGTGTTGTTGGGTATGTGGATTTTTCAGGAAATCTCGATACAGCGATAGCGATCCGCACAATGTTTGTTGGCCCAAAGTTTGCAAGCCTGCAGGCGGGTGCCGGAATCGTTGCCGATAGTGACCCTGCTGATGAAGATTTGGAGTGCGAGAACAAAGCGCGAGCGTTATTAGCCACCATTCCGGCTGCTGAACGAATGACACAACGTCGCAAAGAAGCGGGAACAACAGCATGACGAGCATTGTCTGGGCTGACGTCAACCGCGACGTCATCATCGTGCAGGGCGATGATGCCCAAACGTTCTTGCATTCACAACTAGCCAATGACATTGCATCGCTAGCCGTGGGCGCCAGCATTCACAGTTTGCTTCTTGAACCAACTGGTCACGTATCGGCGCTTGTGCGGGTTGTGCGCCACGAAGACACGGTGTTTACCCTTGATGTTGATGCAGGATTTGCAGATGAAGTAATCGTGCGGTTGCAGCGATTCGTATTGCGCGCAAAGGTAACTTTGCGGCGCAGCGATTGGGTAGTACGCGCTTTCCGTGGTCCTAATGTGATGCGCGAAGTTGGCGTTGGGCCTGGACGTGCCATTCCATACTGGGGTTCTGAAGATGAAATCGATCTGGTGGGCGACGTATCGCAGTTGCCAACACTGGGAGAAGCAACAGAGCCAGAGCGCATTGACTTCTCCCGTGCAGATGCTCGTTGGCCAAAACTTGGTGTCGATGTTTTAGTGGGTGACATTCCTGGCACAACAGGAATTCTGTCTGTCGCCGTTAGCTTCACCAAAGGGTGCTATCCGGGACAAGAACTCGTCGAGCGAATGGACTCTCGCGGCACGATGGCGCCTGTTGTTGTGCGTGCTCTTCCTCGTGAGGGTCTTGGGGTTGGTGCTCGTGTGATGGAGAATGATCAATCGGTCGGCACCGTCACGTCAATTGGTTCTCGAATTGCGCTTGCACGCATTGCCCGAAACTCAACAGTTGGTGAACCACTCGTCTGAGACATCGCTGCGGCCACGTAGTTGTGAAAATTCAGGTGCGTGGTTGAACTGAATTTGAAAACGCCCCGAATCGAATTGTGATTGTTCGGAAATACGCAGCCATTGCACTGCCAAGGAATGATCACCCAGTTGCATTGCGCTGCGAGCAGCTTGAAAAGCATTGCTATCAGCGGGACATAGGCGATACGCCTCGCTAGCGAATCGTAAAGCTTTTGTGGCGTCTCCAGCAGAAAGAATGCTGGCTGCAATCATCGAATCAAATTCAGGGTCGCCTTCAGGGGCAAGGGTGGGGTTCAACAAGAGTTTCTTCTGACGTTGAGGTAACGCAAGGGTTTGATACTGCATGAACAACATGAAGACGAGGACAGGGGCGAACTCTGTGTTGTCGCTGACAATGCAGAGCCCAAACAACATTGCTGTCAAGGCTGTGCTTGATTTCAGAACAATGTCGTTACCTCGGCCGGGCATGAAATGTTCAACAATGCTTGCAACGAACGCACCGCCGTCAAGTGGAAGTAGGGGAACAAGGTTGAGCACTCCCAATGCGATACCGGCCCACCAAATAGCAATAGTTGCATCGCTGATGGTGATATCGGCTCGACTGAACGGATTAGTGCTGTTCAATAACAACACTGCGATTGCACAAGTTATTTGTAGTGACGGTCCTGCAATTGCGATGCGGGCTTTCTGGCCCCACGTCAGAGGAGTTCGCGGTTCATACGCTGCGTACGCAACCATGAAATCAAGCGAGATTGAAGCAGTACAACCAGACATGCGAGCCGCCAACGCATGGCCCAATTCATGAATCAATGTGAAGATCCCGACCGCAGCCGCCATCCATAGTCCCAGTGGGAATGGGTAGATAAAAACTAGAAAAGCAAGAAATATCCCAAAACCCGGCTTCAGGGTTGTGGGGAAGCCTAAAACGTTGAACACATTGCGCGAGGTGTGGCGTGTTGGGCTTCTCATGTCACAAGTGTATTGAAGATAGAGGTAAACCCGTAGGCGCCTAGACTTTCGGCGTGTCATACGTTTTTGCCTTCGACCACAAACATCGTCGCCCACCAATGGAGTACAAAGATCTCTTAGGTGGAAAGGGAGCCAATTTGGCCGAGATGATGAGCGTGTTGAATTTGCCAGTTCCGCATGGTTTCACCATTAGTACTGATGCATGTCGCGATTACATGCACGGCGGCTGGCCAAAGAGCCTCACAGACGAAATGACAAAGCACGTTGCTGCGTTGGAAAAAAAGATGGGTCGCAAGTTAGGTGATTCGAAAGACCCGTTGTTGGTTTCGGTGCGCTCCGGTGCAAAGTTCTCAATGCCCGGAATGATGGACACTGTCTTGAATCTTGGTCTGAATGACAAGAGTGTCATTGCGCTTGCTTCAACAACAAACAACGAGCGGTTTGCTTATGACTCGTACCGCCGTTTCATTTCTATGTACGGACGAATTGTTCTTGGTCTTGACGGTGCAGTCTTTGAGCACGCGCTCGAGAAGGCAAAGGAAGTTGCGAACGCGAAGACTGATGCCGATATTCCAGCGTCAGCCTTGAAGGAGCTATGTGAGGTCTACAAAAAGGCAGTCGCAACAGCAACTGGTAAGCCATTTCCGCAGGACCCAGCAAAGCAACTACGTGGAGCTGTCGAGGCTGTCTTTCGTTCGTGGAATGGTCCGCGTGCAATCGCGTACCGAGTTCGAGAAAAGATCAGCCATGAATTGGGTACTGCAGTCAATGTCCAAGCCATGGTGTTTGGTAATCGTGACGAGAACTCAGGAACAGGTGTTGGGTTCACACGCAACGCAGCCACTGGTGATGCAAAGCCGTATGGAGACTTTTTGGTTAATGCGCAGGGCGAAGATGTTGTTGCAGGTATTCGCAACACCGAAGACCTCAACGCACTGAAAAAGAAGTTTCCTAAAATTCATGCAGAACTGATGGAGATCTTTGCCCGACTTGAACGTCATTACAAAGACATGTGTGACACTGAGTTCACGATTGAACAGGGCAAGTTGTGGATGCTGCAAACACGAGTGGGAAAGCGCACGGGTGCTGCCGCATTACGAATGGCTGTTGAGATGACAAAGCCAACCGGAACTGGCAAGAAGGCGTGGAAGATTTCAAAGTCTGAGGCAATTATGCGAGTTGCGGCTGACCATCTTGATCAGGTTCTTCATCCGCAGTTTGCAACAAAATCGAAGAGCATTGCTAAAGGTCTTGCTGCATCTCCTGGTGCTGCAGTGGGTCAGGTTTTCTTCACTGCCGATGATGCAGAGGCCGCCGCTCTGGCTGGCAAAGATGTGATTCTGGTGCGCGCGGAAACGAGCCCTGAAGATGTGCACGGCATGATGGTTGCAAAGGGGATTCTTACGTCGCGCGGCGGCCTAGTCAGTCATGCTGCTGTGGTTGCTCGCGGATGGGGTACTCCTGCCATTGTTGGCGCTGATGCGGTAAAGATTTCCGATAACTCGTTTACAGCAAACGGTGTCACAGTGAAAGAAGGCGACTGGTTGTCGCTTGATGGAACCACTGGCGAAGTGATGCTCGGACAGCTTGCATTGACGGCTTCAAAACCACCAAAGGAATTTGACACCATTCTGAAATGGTCTGACGAAGTTCGTAAAGGCAAGATGGATGTTCGAGCAAACGCAGACACCAACGAAGATGCAAAGAAAGCTCGCGAACTGGGCGCACAGGGAATCGGCCTGTGTCGCACAGAGCACATGTTTTTAGCGGCAGACAGATTGCCGGTCGTGCGTCGAATGATTCTCGCTAGTTCCCCAGAAGAAGAAGCAGCTGCCTTTGAGGAACTGCGAAAGGTTCAGAAGAAAGACTTCGTTGCCCTACTGAAGGAAATGTCAGGCCTTCCGGTCACGGTGCGTCTGCTTGACCCACCACTTCACGAATTCTTGCCACATGTCACCGAACTAGAGATTAAGAAGGCAACATCTGGTCTTGATGCTGAAGAGACAGCGCTTTTTCGAGCAGCGCAAGAATGGAGCGAAGTTAACCCCATGTTGGGAACTCGCGGTGTTCGTCTTGGTGTCATGAAGCCAGGTCTGTATGCCATGCAAGTGCGCGCGCTGATGGAAGCGGCAGATGAAGTGGCGTCAAAGGGCTACGAACCGATTGTTGAAATCATGATTCCGCTTATCGTGACTCGTGAAGAATTGGCTCTTGCGCGTGGCTGGGTGGAAGAAGTCCTTGCCGACATCAATTCACGACCTGTTCCGAAAGCAAAAAAGGGTGAAAAACCAATAAAGCGCCCGAAGGTCTCTATCGGAACAATGATTGAGACTCCACGAGCTGCATTGCGCGCTGATGAATTAGCCGAAGTGTCAGATTTCTTTAGTTTCGGCACAAATGACCTCACGCAAATGACGTTTGGGTTTAGTCGAGATGATGTCGAGAGCCGAATGATGCCTGCCTACTTGGAGGCCGGTCTTCTGAAGCGCAATCCTTTTGAAACGATCGACCAAAACGGAGTCGGTGAATTGGTGTTCCTGGCGGCCGAACGAGGTCGCAAGGTAAAGCGGAGCCTGAAGCTTGGCGTATGTGGTGAACACGGTGGTGACCCAGAGTCAATCGGAATGTTTTATCGCGCTGGGCTGAATTACGTCAGTTGCTCGCCATACCGAGTACCGATTGCCCGACTGTCTGCTGCCCAGGCAGTCATCGGGGGCGCCAAGACAGAGACGAAGTAGTCAACTAACATCTCCCAGATGTTCTCCATTGGTTCACTCGTTGCGGCAAGTGCTGGTTCTTCCAGCGGGAAGGTGGATCTCACCATCGAGGGGTGGCACTGGCCAGTTCTCCTAGGGGTCATTGGCGCAATGTTGCTGATTGACATTTTGGTTGTGCACAGAAACGCACACGAGATTCACACCAAAGAAGCGGCCATTGAATCTGCCGTTTGGATCAGCGTTGGTTTGCTCTTCGGTCTCGTCATGTTGTGGGAGTTCGGCTCTGCAGCAGCTGGCGAATATATGGGCGGCTATCTCATCGAAAAGAGCCTCAGTGTTGACAACGTGTTTGTGTGGGCGGTCCTGTTTGCGCACTTCCAAGTGCCAAAGATGTATCAGCACCGAGTCCTGTTCTGGGGAATTTTTGGTGCCCTTGCTATGCGTATCGGATTCATTTTTGCCGGAGTGGCCATCATTAACTCATTCAAAATCACTCTGATTCTGTTTGGTCTTTTCCTGCTGTATTCAGGCATCAAATTGCTACAGACCCACGATGATGGTTTCGACCCTTCAAAGAGTAAGGCAATGAAGATATTTCATCGTTTTGTGCCATCAACTGACAATCTTGATGGGCAAAAGCTCTTCACCAAAGAGAACGGCAAGCGTCTAGCTACGCCGCTTCTCGCTGTCCTTGTCTTGGTGGAAATCACAGACGTTATTTTCGCAATTGACTCGGTACCGGCAGTTTTGGCTGTGACTAACGAGCAATACATCGCTTTTGCGTCGAATGCCTTCGCGATTCTGGGATTACGAGCTCTGTATTTCCTCCTTGCTGACATGCGGGACCGATTCCAGTACCTGCAGACAGGTCTCGGAGTCATCCTGGCGTTTGTTGGTATCAAGATGACCCTGTCGTATTGGTGGCATATGCCGATCGCGATATCGCTGTCGGTCATTGCCATGATTCTTACGGTCTCGATTGTCGCCTCGCTTCGATCAACGCCAAAGACGCAGTCGTAGGTCGTCTCACGGGGCACTAATGTCGTGCCATGGGCATTGCTGAGGACGACATTCAAAAGGTCAGATCCTCTGTCACTTTGTCAGACGTGGTTTCGCCATATTCTCAACTGCGGCGCACTGGCCGTAGCCAAGTTGGTCTGTGTCCTTTTCATTCAGAGCGTTCGCCTTCTTTCAGCGTCAATGATGAGACGGGTCGGTACATGTGCTTTGGTTGCGGAGCCAAAGGTGATGTGTTCACGTTCGTTCAACAAATGGAACATCTCGACTTTGTTGGTTCCGTAGAACGCATTGCCAGTAAGGCCGGAATTGAACTGCGTTATACATCAGGCGCTGGAAATGGTGAACGCAAACATCGCAAGGAATTACAAGCCTTGATGGAACGTGCGGTTGACTGGTATCACGCGCGTCTTCTTGAATCACCTGATGCACGAGCAGCTCGCGAGTACCTACGAGATCGCGGTTTGGCTGGCGATGTAGCGAGGTCTTTTCGTCTTGGCTGGGCACCCGATGAATGGGATGCTCTCAGCTCGTCGCTTGGTGCAACACCAGCAATGTTGGCTGAAGTTGGCCTTGGGTTCGTCAACAAAGCTGGTCGATTGCAAGATTCGTTTCGCGCACGGGTGATGTTTCCCATCTTTGATGAAAATGGGGCAGCAGTTGCCTTTGGTGGTCGTATTCTTCCCGGGTCTACAGACCCTGCGAAGTACAAGAACTCGACTGAAACTCCGGTGTACATAAAGTCGCGCACGTTGTATGGCCTGAACTGGGCTAAAGGCAACGTGGTGAAAGAAGATCGCGTCATCGTGTGCGAGGGCTATACCGACGTCATTGGTTTTCATCGCAGTGGACTGGCTACTGCGGTTGCAACCTGTGGTACTGCGCTTACCGAAGATCACGTAAAACTCATGAAGCGGTATGCACGCAACGTGGTGTTGGCGTTCGATGCTGATGCGGCTGGCCAAGGCGCAACCGACAAGTTCTATGCCTGGGAAAAGAAATATGACATCTCAGTTTCTGTTGCTCAATTCCCAGCAGGCAAAGACCCTGGCGAACTCGCAAGTTCTGATCCTGAAGCTTTGACGCGTGCGATAAACGACGCCATGCCGTTCCTTGGTTTCCGATTAAAGAGATTGTTTGATGCAAACCCACTGCGTTCGCCAGAATCACGCGCTCGGCTAGCTGGCAAAGCCATGGAATTAGTCAATGAGCACCCCGATTCAAACGTGCGCCGGTTGTACGCAGGTCAAGTGGCTAGCCACACCGGAGTCTCTGCTGCAGATTTGGTGAAGGTGGCTGACAGGGGAGGCTCTGCACCTGTAGTCATTGCTGCTCCGGTTCAACAAGCAACAGAAGGTGCTGGGTTCGTTGCGTTGTCTCTCCTGATTCATGAATGGGACACCATTGCGCCGTGGCTGATTGAAGAACTCTTTCCTGATGATGCATCGCGCGACGCTTTTAGGGCCATTGCCGCTGCCGATGGGGATGTTCATGTTGCGTTGCAGTCTGTTGAGCCAGATGCAGCCGACATTATTGAGCGTGCAGCGGTGTACGACATAGAGGCTGATCCGCTAGTTGAATCTCGCGCTCTCATCTCGGCCGCTGTTCGACGGGAACTCTCACGTCGTCGACTCGGTTCGGATATCGAGCAAATTCAAAATGACCGCATGGTGCGTAACGCCCTTGAAGATTTGAATAAACATGACAAAGCACAAACTGCAGCGGTGATCTTGCTGCAGTGGCTTGCCCAGGTGGCTCAGGCAGCCACATGACGCGCCGGTCCACCATCGTGCTGCCGCATCCGTCCGTCGATGCCGCCGAGTGGGCCACATTGCTTGCGTCGCGATCAGACGACGGGACGGTCGACCCCAATACAGTTGCCCATGTCTTTAGAAACGTGGAACTGAATCCGGAAATGATTCGTCATATCGAATCAGTGTTACTTGAAGCAAAAATCTCCATCGCCAAAATCGAACCTGATATCTCAGGCGAAATTGAAATACCCGCGCCACGCCCTCTGAAGCTTGTGCCTCCAAAGGTTGCAACTCCTCGCGTGTTGGCGGGCGACGCTGGTGATGCAGTGCGTATGTATCTCGGTGAAATAGGCCAGGTTGCACTGTTGTCTGCGGATGACGAAAAGAGGCTGGGTCGTGCGATTCGCACGATGCAGGAAGCAAAGGCTCGGTCTACTGAAGGAACACTGTCTGCAACTCAACGTCGTGAACTGCGCAACATCACACGTGAAGGCGAAGAAGCGTTCGAACATCTCATCACTGCAAACTTGCGCTTGGTGGTTTCCATTGCCCGCAAGTACGACGGCCGCGAACTACAACTGCTTGACCTTATTCAAGAAGGCAATATTGGCCTCATGCGTGCCGCAGAAAAGTACGACTGGGAGAAGGGCTTTAAGTTTTCTACCTATGCCACCTGGTGGATTCGCCAATCAATGATGCGAGCCATGGCGGACCAAGGGCGCACCATTCGTGTTCCCAGCCATGTTGTTGAGATGTTGAATCGAATCACTAAAGCTGACCGTGAATTGAATGTTGAACTAAAGCGCGAGCCTACGTATGCAGAGCTCGCAGAACGAACCCTCATTCCGGCCGAAAAGATTGAAGAACTAAAACAGATTTCTTCTGTCACTATCAGTCTTGACGAACCAGTTAGTAGTGATGAGGATTCCACAACGTGGGGAGACAAGTTTGGCGGTGACACCACTGACTCTCCAGCTGATGTGGCGCAGCGTCGTGAATTAGTAGACGCCGTTTCTCTTGAACTAGATCACTTGCCAGAACGCGATCGTCGCATCATTGACAAGCGCTTTGGCATCTCTAGTGGTGAGCCACAGACGCTTGATGACGTTGCTAAGCAAGAGGGGGTCACGCGTGAGCGAATCCGCCAGATTGAACAAAAGACTCTTGCCCGCCTTCGCCACCCAATCAACAGCCAGCGTTTGCGTAGTTACCTCGAATCTGACTAGATCTATGGCCTTGGGCACTGGGCGCCCTCGCTGGTAGCCTTTGGGTTCCCTTCCGGGGTAGCTCAGTTGGCAGAGCAACGGACTGTTAATCCGTTTGTCGTGGGTTCGAGCCCCACCCCCGGAGCCAG
>CALPPK020000001.1 GCA_943325435.2 Bifidobacterium breve | reverse complement strand
TCACGTTTGCGTCCGTCGAGCGAGGCCTCGGACGTTACAACATCTTTGTCAGCCTGGAACTGAGCAAACGAGAGATTCAAAATGTGATGGGCGCCATCGAGTGAACGATTCCGAACCATGTTTACTGCCATATTGAAAGTTGGTCGGAATGCAGACGAAAGGCGAAAACTTCTGCTGAGTGCGAGACCAACCACTTGGTCAAAATCGACAAATGGATTCCAAAGAGAAATTGCATGGCCAATGTCATCGAGTCCTCTACGACCAGCGCGTCCAGTCAACTGTGTGAATTCTGAAGCCTTTAACAATTGGTGATGTTCGCCGGTGTATTTGGTCAACTTCTCAATTACCACTGCGCGCGCTGGCATGTTGATGCCTACGGCGAGGGTTTCGGTTGCAAACACAACCTTGACAAGGCCCTGCACGAAGCATTCTTCTACAGCCTCTTTGAACATGGGAATCATGCCGGCATGATGGCATGAGATTCCACTCGCGACATCGTCAATGAAGTGGTGATATTCAAGCGCGTCTTTGTCGTCAGCCGTGAGATTCTCGCAATGACGTTCAACGATCTCGCGGATTTGTATTTCCTCTTCGAGAGATGTCAGCACCATTCCAGCGTTCATGCAGGAATGGACAGCGTCTTCACATTGGGCCCTGCTGAAGATAAACACAATTGCTGGCAACATTGATTTATCTTCCAGAAGCTCGACTATCTCAGGGCGAGTTGGCGGTGAGAACCGTCTTGGTTTCTTGCCTCCGTTTTGGCCAGAACGACCGCGAATCTGAGTCGCGTTCGATAAGAGTCGTTGTACGTGACGGTTGGGTTCACCTGCAACGACTGTTTCAAACATCTCACACTGTTTAGAAGCATTGTCAAATAGGGCAAAATGATTAACAAGTTCTATGGGGCGGGTTGTCTCTACCACCACATCAGTTCTGCCGCGAACTGTTGAGAGCCAGTCGCCAACCTCGTCAGCATTTGAGACTGTCGCAGATAAACAAACAAGCTGAACTTCAGGATCAAGCTGAATGATTACTTCTTCCCAAACGGGTCCGCGATATGCATCTTGCAGGTAATGCACCTCATCAAGAATCACGACGCCTAAATCGTCAAGGCGGCTTGATTGTGAGTAGATCATGTTGCGTAAAACTTCTGTAGTCATTACTACTACTGGTGCCTCCGCGTTAACTGCGTTGTCCCCTGTTACAAGTCCCACCTTGTGTGCGCCATACAAGGTCTGCAAATCTCGATACTTCTGGTTTGACAGGGCCTTGATAGGTGTTGTGTAAAACGCTCGAAGGCCAAGTGAACGTGCCCGAGCAATGGCATATTCAGCGATAAGAGTTTTTCCTGAACCCGTAGGGGCCGCAACCAAAACAGAGGCGTCGGCATCGATTGAATTCATAGCCTTCACTTGGAAGACGTCAGGTTCGTAATCTAACGACTGAAGAAAAGTAGCGCGAACGTCTGACACCTCTATGCAGTCCTTCGTCGGGTTAATAACCAACCCACGAGAACTGCGATTAGATACAAAACAGTCAACGGAATCGCTAGGGCGAGCAAGCTGATGGGATCACCAGACGGTGTGATCGCAGCGGAGGCTACGAATATGCCCATGATGGCGTATCGCCATTGTTTGATCAGCGTTTTTGGTGTCACTACGGAGACCAATTGCAGGAACACAAGAAGAACTGGACTAAGAAAACCAACACCAAATGCCAACATCATCATTACAACCAGATTGATGTACTTCGTTACCTGGTACGCCTGTGTTACGTCGCTTCCAGACCAGGAAATCAAGAATTCCAAAGCTTTGTCAAGCGTCCAATAGGCCAAGTAACAACCGAATGAGAAAAGAACCACTGAAGATGCAATAAATGGAACTGCATAATTCTTCTCTCGTTTCGACAAGGCGGGCACAATGAAGCGCCAAATTTGCCAGAGAATCACCGGTAGAGCCAGTACGAGTCCGCCATACAGACAGACTCGCATTCGTGCAGTGAATCCATCGAGTGGTCCTAGCGAAAACAGAGATCCATCACATTTGAAGTCGGGACGTCGTGAGCACAGGTTTGTGTATGGAGTTGTAAGGACGTTCTTTAACTGGTCATAAAATGCCAGAAGAACCAAAGTTGAGATTCCGATTGCTAGAACGCTTCGCACAAGTCGCATTCGCAACTCACGAAGGTGGTCCATCATGGACATGGCCGCTATTGGTTCGGCTGAAATATCACTCATCGTCAGTGTTGGGGATTGCAGTATCTGCTGGTGTAGAGAAATCAGGTTTCGGATACGTGGTCTTTTCCGGCCGCATAGGGGGCGATGGCTCATTGTCAACCATTCCAAAACCGTGACGCATCTGGTCTGCTGTTGACTTCAGTTCGTTAATGGGTTCTGAGAAGGTCTGTCGAAACTCTTTTTCATACCCGCTAGCTGCACGACGCAGGTCTCCGTAGATCTTGCCTCCCCGTCGAATAACACCAGGGAGTCGTTCTGGTCCCAATACGACAAGACCTGCAACGAGCAGGAAAATAATCTCGCTGCCAGACATATTGAACACACGTTAAGCATAGAAGCAGGCACCTAGTGTTGGAGGGTGCAACAACGCATTGCCTCCCTTCGTCCAGATCCAATTGCATTTGCCCATCGGGGCGGAATGGCGCATGCTCCTGAAAACACACTTGAGGCTTTTGCACTTGCATTACGGCTGGGTTCGAATGGCCTGGAAACTGACGCCTGGACAACCGCCGACGGTCACGTCGTACTCGACCATGACGGAGTCGTGAGAAAGATGGCACGAAATCGACCCATCTCTACCTTGCGCTTGTCTGAGTTGCCGTCACATATTCCAACTTTGGCCGCACTGTTTGAAAAGTGCGGTACCAATTTTGATCTCAGCATCGATATCAAGGATGAACAGAGCTTCGAACGTTCAGCCGAGACCGCGCGAAACAGCGGCTTCGATGAATCTCGTTTGTGGTTATGTCACTATTCAAGTGCAGTTGTTATATCCCAACGTTCTCTACTTCCTGGTGTCCGACTTGTTGACTCAACTCGCCTATCTCGAATCAAAGAAGGTCTAGAAATGCGTTGCGCAAAACTCTTTGCCAACGGAATTGATTGTTTGAATATGCATCACACGGACTGGACCGGTGGTTCAACAACCTTGGTGCATAAATTTGGAATGTACGCATTCGGTTGGGACTGTCAGTTTGACTATGTCTTGTCGAATTCGTTTCGCATGGGCTTAGATGCAGTTTTCAGCGATCATGTAGACACAATGGTGGAGACATACGAAAAGGAAATCGGTTACGTTCCACGAACGTAATTACTAGAGCGTCGATATTCGACTGAACGGCCAAACGATTGCAAAGGCTCGACCGACTACCAGGCTCTCTGAAATGGGACCGAAACTTCTGCTGTCAAATGATTCAGGACGATTATCTCCCATCACGAAGATCTTCTTGTTCGGAATTGTTTGCACTGGCATATTTGCTACGCGACATCTGTTGACGGGGTCAATGAGGCCCATAACGTCTTTGTCAAGGTAGGGCTCGACAGTTGGTTTTGAGTTAACGATGACAACGCAGTTCTTGATTTCTATAGTGTCGCCTGGCAGAGCAATCACTCGCTTGATCAAGTCGTCATGGGAAACAGTCCCGTCACTGGTAGTCACCCGATCAAAGACAACAACATCGCCTCGATGAATTCCATGCAACCGATAACTCAGTTTGTTAACAAGCACTCGGTTGTTTCCAAAAAGCGTTGTCTCCATTGATGGTCCGCTGATGTAGAACTGCTGAAGGACATAGACACGTACTAGTAACGCTGCCCCAAGAGCCAATACAACCACCAGAAACCAGTCGCGCAGGGCCTTTGTCACAGGGTGAATTTCAGGCGACTCTATGGGTGTTGTCTGCTCTGTCATGAAGGCTCCACGCTACCCCTCACTGTGGGCGTGAGCCCGTCCTTCAAAATCACACCGACCACTGATAGTGAGACGCAGATAGACAGGGCGACACGGGTATCGCTTGTGTAGGCTGATAACTGTCCCCAATTGGGGGCAGCCATTGGTGCCGTAAATCGGCTCATGAGAAGGGACTCCCCAAATGAAGGTATGGATCGATCAAGACCTCTGCACTGGCGATGGCCTCTGCGAAGAAATTGCACCAGACGTTTTTACACTTCTCGATGACGGACTTGCCTATGTTCGCGAAGGCGACAAAGTTTTCGCTAAAGCCAAAGGTAACGCCGAAGGCGCAGAAGGACTTGCAAACTTCGACGACAAGTTGATTGACGCTGTTGTTGAATCCGCCGAGGAATGCCCCGGCGAATGCATTTTCATCGAACCCTAGAGGTTCGAACCAATCCAGCGGCCCACAGTAAGAAACGCTGTGTGGGCAACCATTCGATGATCTGGGCGTACCGCCATGCCCTCAATGTGCCATGTGCGATGAAGAACCTCAAGTGTCCGTTGATCCACCCAGCCTTTGCCCATTGATTCTCGTACTTGGACAGCCTGGGTGATGGAAGGCGTATACGCCACTAACAAGCCGCCAGCCTCAAGTACGTGCTGAACGCGTGGCACAACTTGCCATGGCTCTGGAAGATCAAGCATCACTCTGTCGAATGAGCCTTCCAATGTTGTTTCATAGCTATCGCCTAGAGACACGTTGTATCGCGACAAAGCTTCTTCCCCGAGGAACGAACGAACATTTGCTTTCGCTCTATTCATAAAATCTTCGCGAAGTTCAAGACCTGTGATGTGTGCTCCGTAACGCAACATGGTCATTGATAGAGCGCCTGATCCGACGCCAGTTTCGAACACTCGTGCTCCGGGATAGATATCGCCAATCATGCACATAGGTGCTAGATCTTTTGGATAAATCACCTGGGCGCCGCGCGGCATCTCAATGACAAAGTCTTCAAGTGTCGGACGCAGAACGATGTACTTCGAACCTTTAGTTGATTCGACTGGCTGTCCTGGAAGAGTTCCGATTACAGATGTATGCGGAACAAACCCTGCATGGCTGTGGAACTCACCCTCTTCATTTAGTTGGATGAGATAGCGGCGTTGCTTCGAATCGATAAACAGCGCCTTCTCACCTTCAGCAAATACTCCGCTCATGAGGTGTGTTGTCCTGTCTTGGTTATCCGAATTTCCATTGTCTCGTCGCGAGCGAGGATTACTCTGCGAACAGGAGAAGCAGTGCGTTTAGCAAGCCGTACAACTCCAATGAAAGTTGCCACTCTGCTGATAAATCGAAACTTACGCGATTGGCTATTAATTATGCGACGTCCGATGAATCGAACAAGTGAGCGCATAGAGATTAGAACCGACGGAATTCAACGCGCGACGCGCGACGTCGACCCTTACGCCGACCCAACAGATACGCAAGAATGACGACGACGGACGCTGCTGCAGAACCTATTGCAATTGCAGATTGTTTCTTGTCAGCAGCTCGGCCTTGAATGTCGGCTTGTAGCGCACGAAACTTTGACTCAAGATCGTCGCGAGATATACGAGTGTTGTCAACCATGATTAAGAGTCCTTTGCGAGACTGCGCCGTGAGACGCGAGAAAATGAAATAGCGACAAGAACTGCTACAACAATCAAAGTGATGAAGTAGTGAACAAAGGACCAGGAACCGTCAAGAACAGTGCCGCCAAGATCTTGGCTGAGACGAAGAACACCAAGGGCCGCAAAGACCAGCGCTAGTCCGAGAGACACAGCTGCTGTCGAACCGACTCCAACCCAACGAAGTGCTCCCTTGATTGGCTCGAGCGTTTCTTGGCGCGCATATTGCTTCACAGAAGCAGCCAGATCTCCCACTTGATTAACTGGACCTCTGGCGGGACGACGAAAGTTGCTAGATGAGTCCATGGGTCTCATATTCTACGGCAGGCAAATAGAGATATCCACAGGGTGATTTATGGCGTTAATTGCTCCACTGAGGGCACGGCAGAAGCCCGATTCAAGACATCAGCCAAGGAATACCAAATAGGCCGATATGCCGACTGGTTATCTATTCCCGACTTGTTCATAAGCAGGGAGAAAGTCACTGGGTCAGAGTTCGTGACGGGCAAATATCCGACGAGGGCTTTCACTCCGTTAAGAGTCCCGGTTTTACCTCGCAGTTTCCCTGCTGCCGATGTGGCATCAAAGGTGTCTCGAATGGTTCCTGTTTCACCTGCAACTGCCATCAGATTTGGCATAACAGTTGAGAACGTACTCAGAAGCGACATTAACGTGTCGCACGGAATTCGTCCTTCAGATGCGAGGCCTGAACCGTCAAACAACAAGACGTCTTTATCGATCTTCCACTTGACCAACTGTTCTTTAACAACTTCCAGACCTGCTGCTGTCGAGCCTGTCCCTTTAGATGCGTATCCAACTTCTTTGATCAAAAGTTCAGCCGTGTTGTTGTCACTATTCACCATCATCTCTTGAACAATTGCTGTAAGTGGCGCGGACTGGATAGTCGCAATCTCTGGAATATTGGCAGGTAGCACATCGTGTCTAGGCAGAGCGCCAAACAGTACTCCCCTTGCATTCAGCAAGTTCTGCAATTCGATTGCTGCTGCAACAGCAGGGTCATCTGGTTTTGTGTTCTGACCCAGTACAACTCCATCGTCTACAACGAGAGCTCCAAGTGGACCGGATTCTGTGTAATGAAATTCATCGGGCCAAACGTCTACAAATCGCAGATTGTCGTATCGAGTGTCTACTCCAACCACCGAACCTGTGACGCGCCGCAGTCCGGCAGCAACCAACGAGTCAGCAAGTTTTTCCAACGACGTTCCAGAAGTTGTGGGGTATTTTTCCGAAGCCACGTATTCATTGCGAACGATTACTGGGTCACCGCCTCCGACGAAGTACAAATCTGGCACTGACCCTGCTGCATCTAATGAACCGTGAACTTTAGTTGTGTATACGAATTCTGGTTTCAGAACTTCAAGTGCTACGGCCGCCGTTACCAATTTTGTTGTCGATGCAGGGATCAATGCCTTTGATGGATTGAAGGACCCAAGACGAATGCCCATCCATTCAACTGCTACGCAACTTTGGGAAGGAAAATCAGGAGCAATGTTTGCAAAAGCCCTTGAGACCTTGCCGGTTCGCGTAATAACAGACAATGAGTTGGGTGCTCTGCGCGCAGACAATAAGGAGACTCGCGGTGTCGTTGTAATAACACGATCTGTTTTATGGGTTACACGAGACGCAGTGCGTGCCAAAGCAATATATAGACCGCCAAATAAAAGCATTCCCATAACCGCAACAATTGAGATTGTGCGAAGAGGGTTTGCGGACTGACGCGAACGAGCACCGAAGCTATTACTTGCGCGCGACACCTGTGTGAACCGCATATCGATAGAGATGACCAAGAGCAATTGCGGCACGGTTACCGCTCGCGTAGCAAAGCCTGCCGGTTTCACGAACGGTTCGAACACCGGAGTTTTCGGGGTCGGCAATTGCTAATTCAGTGGCCAACAGAATTGGCTTTCCGGTTGAGACGGAAAGATCATGTGCTGCCTGTGCAAATCGCGAGTCTTGGCGTTCGTGGTATTCAACGATGCGGTCAAGTCCATGACCTGGATGAAACTGGCCCTCTCTCATGAGGCGAGCCTGATTGGCTTGAATACCTAATCCCAAATAAATGATTGCATCGACGTCTTTATGCTCAGCGATCATTGCCATCACTTCAGGAATTGTGTCGCGTGTTTCGCCGCCAGCACAATCAACAGGATTATTGCGGCTCCAACGTGGTGGAAGTTTCGTGTCAATCTGTGCGAGAAGATCTTCGGGCAATGTCATCAATTGCATTGAACCGTCATTGGCTATTGCATCACTTGTGACTACGCCCCATCCACCAGCTGTCGTAAGTACCACGACATTTGGACCAAGTGGAAGTGGCTGCGTTGCAAATGTGGCTGCTGCTTCAAAAGCCTCTTCAACATTTGCAGCACGTGTGACTCCCCCTGCTTTACAGGCACCATCAAAAATAGCGTCGTTGGCGGCGAGAGCCCCTGTGTGGCTAGCAGCCGCACGTGCACCCTTATCGGTAGCACCACCCTTAATCAGTACAACTGGTTTGATCGCGGTAACACGTGCAAGCCGTTCCATCAGTCCGCGACCGTCGCTAATGCCTTCTACGTACGTCAACGCAACTTTGGTTGCCGAATCTGTTCCGTACCATTCGACAAGATCTGCAACACCAAGAGCTGCCGCGTTTCCTGCTGACACTGCTCGACTAATGCCAACACCTGTTTGTCGTGCGTAATTCAGAAAGCTTGAAACAAAGTTGCCACTTTGACTCGCAACAGCAATTGCCCCTGCGGGTGGGTACGGAGCAACAATTTGAGCGCACAGGTGCGCTGGCGTTGATACGACACCTTGTCCATTCGGACCGGCTAACAGAATTCCTAATTCATCGGCAAGAGCTACCAGTTCAGCCTCTAACTGACGCCCTTCATCTCCAGCCTCGCCGTATCCAGCAGATGTCAGGAACGCTGCCCCGATTCCCTTTCGTGCACATGCTCGAAGTAAATCAGGGTTGGCTGATGCTGGGGTACATACAAAGACCAAATCGATTGCATTGTCTGGCAAAGAATCGATATCTGCGACTGTTTTGATTCCGAGTACTTCCTCACCCTGCAAGTTGGTCCCGTACACCCCACCTGCGTAACCGCTAGCCAAAATATTGTGAAGAGAGACGAATCCGAATTTGCCAGGATGCGTTGAAGCACCCGCTACTAACACGCCTCTAGGTTCAAAGAGTGCACGAAACTGCGCGTCTGTGTACGCAAGACGCTTTGAAACCATCGAGATGTTTCTTGTCCCCATCTCAACCAAAGCATCGACTGCAACTACATCGCCGTTCTCGCGAACAATCAGTGGATTCACATCGACAGAGACAATGTCGTTGCGTTCTACAGCGACCTTTGAAAGACCGACAATTACAGAAATCAATTGGCTCCTGTTGACTGCGGGTTCTCCGCGAAATGCCTCGAGGAGTCCTTGCATGCGCAGAGAATCAATCATGGCGGCTGCACCGGCTTCGTCAACGGGAGCTGGACGAAAGGCAACGTCAGCAATAACTTCTGCCATCACTCCACCGATTCCAAGCATCACTGTTGGTCCGAATTGAGGATCTACGAGCATGCCTGCAATTAATTCTCGTGTTCCACTAATCATCGGTGCTACCAACAAATGAACGTCACCATCTGCCGCAGTAGCTGCTGCTAGCAGACTTGATGCAGCCTCCGAGACAGCCTCTGCATTATTCAAACGTAGGCGCACTAACCCGCGTTCAGTCTTGTGAGCGATGTTGTCGCCTCCGAGCTTTACAACGACTGGGTAACCGAGTTGGTCGGCGGCTGCAACCGCTTCTGCAGCGGTGCCAGTCTTTCTCTCAGGAGCAAAGGGAATGCTGTACGAAGACAACAACAACTTTGAATCAGATTCAGACAGGGTGGAAGTTTGCTCAGATGACACGACTACATACGGTAGTCAGTAGCGGCGCTGAATGACGGGTGCGTGCGTCCGTCATAGGCGTTACGCCACGTGGGCGCTTACTGCTGAAGCTATTTCTGCTGGCAATTCACCTATTACGAGGTGTCCGGCCGGTAGTTCGACGAGCGTGGCCCCTGGCACGGTTGCAGCAATATGTCGAGACTTCGAGATATCAACCCAACGGTCTTCGATGCCGCCGATTACTAGGCATGGAGCTGTGATTAGCCCCAAGCTCTCTTCTATATCAATTCGTATATCGAGTTCCAGTTGCGCGTCAGAACCTGGTTGTACAGCAGCAGCTGCCATGCCTACGACTACGTCAAACATTGGTTCAATCACTTCAAGACCAGCAGCTGTATAACCATCTGCCAGTGCGTAACGCATAAACAGCTCACGATCGATTGCAATCAACCGACGCCACAAATCAAAAGTTACTTTCATTCGTGCATCAGTTTGAGACCAACCACACAATGAAGTAACGGTGATTACCGAATCTGAAAACTTTGCCGCGCAATGCAATGCTCCCACGGCTCCAAGTGAATACCCGATGACATGAAAGCGTTGATGACCTAGGTGGTTCATGAGTGCAACAGCATCGGCCACAACAACATCAAGATCAATCGGACCATTTGGCATTTCAGATTCACCGGACCCCGGGAACTCAAAAGTTATCCATTGAAGACTTGCCGAACACGCCTGTTGTACCTGAGCCCAAGCATTGGCTGATTGTGTTGTGCCGTGAAAAGCAAGGATAGGAACTCCAGAGCCTTCAGACGAGAAACCGATAGTACGACCGTTGTTAACCCATGTAGACATGGCGCAACCGTATCGGATTTGGTAACAACGGTCTATACGACGAGAGCGGCCCGAAAGAAGGCGACAACATGGTCGCAATGGTCTCGCACGTTCTCTGGGGTCAGAGCTTGATCATCGAGAAGTTCGTCAATAAATGGGGCGTCTGAAAAATAAGTCAGAATCGCTCCGTAGCCAGTGATTATTAGGTGCTGCGCGTTATGCCTGCGAAAGTGACCCGCATCCATTTCGGAAGTGAAGTATGCGCAAGCATTGTCGAATAGCGGGCGCAAGAAGCCAGAGAGATCGACACCAACATGAACGCCGCTATCGAGAGCTTCCCGTCGCATGATTCGTACATAGTCGGGAGTCCTTGCGAACAAATCGAATCCGGCTCGTATAACTAGTTCTGCCTTATCCCAGCCCGAAGCAGGTGAAGACATCGCTACTTCAAGACCTTCCAACCATTCCGACAACAACATCTCAAAAACATCTGTATACAACGCTTCTTTGCTGGGAAAATGGTGAAGAAGGCTTGGCCGCCGAATACCCACACCAGCTGCAATGTCATTAAGTGACGTTCCTTCGTATCCGCGGTCAGCAAAGCAGTGCAAGGCCTCTTCAAGAATTAACTCTCGTGTGGTTTTCGAGCTGCTCTCTTCTGTTACGTCGGACACCTTTTCAATTTACCGCCATTTGTGCCCTACCTACCAGTAGGTAGCCAGTTAGTGTGTCGACATGAGTTCAATTCTTTCCAGTGTCCTGACAGCGTTCTTGGTTGCTGCTGTTGTTTGTACAGTGGCAAATACCTGTACGACTGTTTATTTGCATAGAGCTCTTAGTCATCGTGCCCTGACCATCAAGCCTTCCGTTGCGGTTGTTTTTCGCGCAGTGTTGTGGCTCTCCACCGGGATAAAGCCCAAGGAATGGGTTGCAGTGCACAGAAAACATCACGCGTTTACAGATGTTGATGGCGACCCCCATTCCCCTGTTCTCCTCGGATGGAAAAAAGTGCAAGCTAAGAATGTCGCCTTGTATCGAGCAACAGTTCTCGACCCGACAACTATCGATCGTTATGCCAAAGATTTGCCAGACGATCAGTGGGACAAGATCTTCTTTGGTCACAACAAGACTGGCTTACTCTCTGGAATAGCAATTTTGATGATCGTGTTCGGTCCTTGGACTGGATTGCTCGCTGCTTTTATTCATGCAAACGTCTATTTGGCTAGCAATGCTGCGGTCAATGCTCTTGGACACCATTTTGGGCGTAGGCCTTATGACAACCGAGCAACAAATCTTCAGTGGTTGGCCTTTTTCACAATGGGTGAAGGGCTACATAACAACCATCACGCAGCACCATCATCACCTCGTCTTTCCCACAGATGGTTCCAGATTGATCCAGGTTGGTGGGTTATTAAGACGCTGACTGCGTTACGTTTGGCGACGGTTCGTTTTTCTGACATCCGTCTCACCGCTACCGCCAAGGCATCCTTCAACTAAATTCCCAACTACATTTTGAACGTGTCACGCGTAATCACCTGTAAACAGTTTTTTGACGGAACAACCCTTCACGGTGCCAGTCGAATTACGTGGTCAGACGATGGTCTGGTTACATCCCTCAGCGCACACGATGGTGATTGTGAATTCCCCTTAGTTAGTCCCGGTTATGTCGATGTCCAGATGAACGGCTTTGACACTGTTCATGTTGCGAATGCCTCCACTAGTGACTTAATCGAACTAGATGACGCACTCCTCGCTCGTGGCACTACGAGTTGGCTAGGAACCATTGTCACGGCTCCGCTTGACAAGATGTCATCATCTCTGGCGTCTCTTCATCACTCGTTTTTGTCTTACCAGATTCGCGGTTTTGCCGGAATACACGTTGAAGGACCATTTCTGGGTACTGCTCCAGGTGCACACCCTGTGAAACACATTGTTCCTTGTGATTTGGAATGGATATCTCAACTGGTCCCCTCCGTTCGACTTGTGACTGTTGCGCCAGAGCAAAAGAATGTAATTCCAGCCATCCATGAACTGCGTGCGCGCAACATAACTGTGTCGCTCGGCCACTCCCGCCCTTCAAAGAGCCAATACGAGGATGCGGTTGCTGCAGGGGCAACTATGGTCACTCATTTGTTCAACGGAATGAGCGGAGTTCACCATCGAGATCCTGGTCTTGCAATGTGGGCAATGACAGATGACCGAATTTCCTGCGGGTTAATAGCCGATGGAGTGCATGTTCAGCCCGATGCACTTGCACTGGCGTTCAAGGCTGCAGATTCTCGTATCTGTCTGGTGTCGGATTCAGTTTCCTGGCGCACGCAGTCCGGGTCGCGACCAGGTGTAGAAATACGTGACGGAGCGCCACGGTTATCAGACGGCACACTTGCTGGTTCTTGCACCCCGCTCTCAGAATGCGTGCAGCGTGTGGTTCGAGAATGTGGTGTCTCGCTTGAATCGGCTCTCGCAAGTGCTACATCAATTCCAGCTGACCTAGCTGGTTTGGCAGACGTAGGGCGAATTCGAACAGGTCAGAAAGCGGACATACTTGCGCTTGATTCCGAACTTTCCGTTCTCAAAGCCTGGCGCCGATTACCATCATGAGGTGCCTACACAATTGAGCCCCGAACAAGACGCCCTCGCTATCTCGATAATTCGAGGAATTGCGATGGACGCCCCCCTAGCTGCAAACAGCGGTCACCAAGGAACAGCGATGTCGCTTGCGCCATTGGCCCATGTTTTGTACAGCCGTATTTTGAAGCATGATCCAACTGCTCCTGACTTCATTGATCGCGATCGTCTCATTCTCTCGAACGGGCATGCGTCAATTCTGCAATATGCAATGTTGTTCTTGTCTGGCTACGGGTTAGAGATGTCAGATCTCAAATTGTTCCGTCAGTGGAATTCAGCAACACCAGGTCACCCAGAAGTTGGCCACACAGCAGGCGTGGAAGTAACAACCGGACCATTGGGGCAGGGTTTTGCAAATGCAGTGGGAATGGCAATCGCTGAATCACATTTACGTGCTGTCCATGGGAAAGATGCAATTGACCACCATACATACGTCATTGCTGGTGACGGATGCCTTATGGAAGGAATCAGTCACGAGGCAGCGTCTCTCGCTGGTCACCTAAAGCTGGATCACTTGGTATGTATTTTTGATGACAACAAGATCACAATTGATGGCAGCACTGCATTGACATGTAGCGATGATGCACCAGCCCGCTTCCGTTCGTACGGATGGAACGTCATTGAGGCTGGAGAGATTGCTGAAGATTGTGACGCTCTAGAGAAAGTGTTGGTGGCTGCGCGCGATCATTCAGGTGCACCAACATTGGTGGTTCTGCGATCACACATTGGTTTTCCTTCTCCAGACCTCACTGACAAGCACGAGGCTCATGGCAATCCATTTACTGCACCACTTGTCAGCGCCACCAAAAAAGTAATGGGAATCCCTGACGAGCCTTTTTATGCGCCTGAGTCATTCGTGTCTGAATATCGGGCTTTGTGTCGCGAACGTGGACAGTCAACATCTTCAGATTGGAAGAAGCGCACTCAGTCCGTGACGCCAGCTTTAACGCCTTCCACGTTTGGCATAGCAAGTAAAGAGCAAATCGCTTCAGTACTTCCCGTCTTTCCTTCCGACACCAAACTGGCAACTCGCCAAGCATTTCAAAAAGTTCTTGAGGCAACCGGAAGTGCCTTGCCTTTCGTACTTGCTGGTGCTGCGGACCTCACCGGAAACACCGGAGCAAAGCTTTCTGAGACAAGTGGATATTCTGCTGAAAACCGACAGGGAAAGCAGATCTACTACGGCATTCGCGAACATGCGATGGGAGCCGCAATGGTCGGAATGGCACTGCATGGCGGTGTCTTGCCCGTCGGCGGCACCTTCTTCGTATTTGCCGACTACATGCGCCCAGCAATTCGCCTAGCTGCTCTCTCGCGTGCTCGAACCGTGTTCGTGTTTAGTCATGACTCTGTCGGAGTTGGCGAAGATGGCCCAACACATCAACCGGTAGAGCAGCTGGCTTCCCTGCGAGCAATTCCCGGCTTGCAAGTAATCCGACCAGCCGATGCAAATGAAACTGCCCAAGCGTGGCTGATTGCGGCAACGCATGACGGACCAACTGCGCTTATTCTGTCTCGCCAGACGGTTGTAGCTCTCACAGATGGTTCAGCTGTTGCTGATGGTGCCGGTGTGATTGTCAAAACAAACGCGCCTCAGGCAACAATCATCGGAACAGGAAGCGAGTTGTCGGTAGCTGTTGACGCAGCAGCGTTACTGCAAAAAGAGGGCATCAACGTCAATGTCGTAACGATGCCATCGTGGGAACGTTTTGCCTCTCTTTCGCAATCACGTCAAGACGAGATTCTTCCGCGTTCACAGCCCCGCATCAGCGTGGAAGCTGGCACAACATTTGGTTGGGCTGCGTACGCCACTGACAGTGTCGGCATCGACCGCTTTGGTGCAAGCGCTCCCGGAAACGTCGTTATGGCCGAACTGGGAATCACTGCAACTCATGTTGCCGATGTAACCAGAAAAGCGATCAATCGATGACTGATGTTCTCAAGCGATTGTCCTCTGAACATGGACAGAGTCCGTGGCTAGACAACTTGCAACGCGGATACCTCACCTCGGGCAATCTCGCATCGCTAGTTGAGCGTGGTGTGCGAGGCCTTACTTCGAACCCCACTATCTTTCAAAAAGCGATTCAAGGAAGCTCTGATTATGACGAGCAATTCCGTAGTGAAATTATGAAGGGTTCATCAGCACGCGATGCGTACTGGGAACTGGTCCTTCAAGACATTCACGGTGCGCTGGATGTTTTTGCCAACTTGTACGCGCAATCAAATGGAGCAGACGGATTCGTTAGCGTTGAGGTTGACCCATCGCTAGCCCACGACACTTCGGGAACATTGTCAGCAGCACGCTTACTTCATGAACGCATATCACGTCCGAATGTGATGATTAAGATTCCTGCTACGCAAGCGGGACTCCCAGCTATCAGGGAAATGATCGCAGAAGGTCGGAACGTAAACGTGACTCTGATCTTTAGTCTCTCTCGTTATCAAGATGTGATGGATGCCTACATCGACGGATTAGAGCAGCGAATGGCATCAGGGTCTCCTGTTTCTAATATTTCTAGCGTTGCGAGTTTCTTCATAAGTCGCGTTGATAATGAGATCGACAGGCGTCTTGATGCACTCGGTACTCCAGCAGCTCTCGCACTCCGTGGAACTGCAGCCGTTAACCAGGCGCGACTTGCCTACGCAGCATTTCAAAAGACCTTCAGCGGTCCTCGATGGGATGCGCTTGCAAAGGCAGGAGCGTCAGTGCAACGTCCATTGTGGGCATCAACCTCTACGAAGAACCCCGCGTATCCAGACACGATGTACGTAGATCAACTGATCGGTCCTGACACTGTGAACACTTTGCCAGATGCCACTCTGGAGGCTTTTGCGGATCACGGAACACTCGAGCGCACGATTGATCAGAATATTGGTGTGAGTCGGCGTCAGTGGGCTGAATTAGCTATGAATGCAATTGATGTTGATGAGATTGCTGCCCAATTAGAGGCCGAAGGCGTTGCCTCTTTCATAAAGAGTTTTGACGAACTCATTGGTGTTCTTGAAGATAAAGCGTCTGGGATTTCGTAACGTAGTGACCGCATCGTCGAGTACCCGCAAAGCGATAGAGGATTTGCTGCAGAGTTTTGAGTCTGTACAACGCACTTCCGCCGATGTACGTCAACTGAATCGTTTTATCAACACGGTGACAGAACTAGTTGGTGGGCCTGCTTCTTCGCTTGACATAAAGATTGCGAGTTCCGCAGTTGAAGAGATGAGTCGGGCGTTCACAATGTTTGCGCCGTACAGAGACGTTCGGAAAGTTTCAATCTTTGGCTCGGCTCGCACGACCCCAGACAGCCCTATTTATGCATTGACTGCGGCTACGGCCAAGGCCTTGGCTGATCATCAATTCATGGTGGTTACTGGTGCTGGCCCGGGAATCATGGAAGCCGGCATGGTGGGAGCAGGAAGAGAGAACTCAATAGGTGTTTCTATTCGGCTTCCCTTTGAGACCGGAGCTAACTCTGTCATTGCTGGAGACGACAAATATGTGAGCATGCGCTACTTCTTCACGCGAAAGTTGATGCTCGTAAAAGAGTCGCATGCTTTTCTTTGCATGCCTGGTGGCTTCGGAACGCTTGACGAAACCTTTGAACTCCTTACATTGGCTCAGACTGCTAAATCTGTACCAGTACCCATAGTTTTTCTTGAAGTGCCAGGTCATCCATTCTGGACACCTCTGATGAAATCCATGGAGCCATTACTGCTCGATCACGGTCTCATTTCTCCTAGTGATACCTCGTTGTACACAATTACGGACAACATTGATGATGCGGTGAGCGAGATAACTCGCTTTTACTCGAATTATGACTCAATACGATTTGTTAACGATGTTCTCTACATCCGTATGAAACGCTCAATTCCCTCCGAACAATTCTCTGAAATAGCAAACCGCTTCGCTTCTCTAGCCAATGACGGAGTGTTAATTCAAACGACTGCAACTCCCGAAGAAATAAGAGATAACGATTTGCCAGACCATCCACGAGTCAGTTTGAAATACGCTGCAAAGGGTTTTGCTGACTTGCGGGGACTCATCAACGCCCTCAATCAGTTTTAGACAGAACGCAAAATGAATAAAGCCTTGTCAACAGAACGTCTGGCTTGAGACACTTTCTTCTCTAGCGGGGGCCGTTCCTTCTCCCCGTTTCGAATTGCACCAGTTATCAATGACATGGCGGCATCATTCAACGCTTCACTGGCTCTCTCAAGGTCGGAAATTATCGCGTCTATATCTCTCATTGTGTCGCCCTTTCAGATGACTGTCAGATGAATACTGTGCCACAAGGGTGACGGTATGTGCGGAGAGGGCCCCAATGGCGTAGCGTTATCTCTTGTGCCTAGAGAAGACCAACCACACGAATGGATCAGCTTTGAAGATCCCGACGAAAT